>CAYXGE010000089.1:0-7558 GCA_964464435.1 uncultured Methylophilaceae bacterium | reverse complement strand
TGAAACACCTAAGAATAGGCACCCTTCAATGGGTTGTGCATAAATTTCTGCAAAAATTTACAGAGGCGCGATATTAGCATACTTCCAAGTAATACTGCTAGTCTATTTTATCGTTTGCATTGATTAAATCATTATTTGTTAAAATAACAAAACAAGCATACCTTTCAGGCATACTTGTTTTGAACAATCATCTATCTTAAATACCGCAAATTGTCTATTAATACATTAAGCAACTTTACGTTTAGCACCAATTAACCCTACTAAACCTAAACCAGCTAGCAACATGGCATAGGTTTCTGGTTCTGGGATAGGTGCAGTCATTGTATATGTCACGCTGCCATCACCGCTAAAGCCTATGCTGTCAGTATCATAAGCTACAAAAGCTTCTGATTGATTAACTTGACCTGGAATAAATGTAAAACCATATAAAGTAACCGACTGTAATGGTGGAGCATAATCTAAACTTATACTTAAGCCCAAAAATGAGCCATCTAGAAATGAAACATCGGGCATTATTGTTGGATAATCGATAGCATTAACTAAAGTATAGTTAGTATTTAAAAAATTCATATTAAAGCTTAGCAACGTTGCAATATCAAAACCACTATTGTCTATTGTTGCATCATCAAAACTAAAGTCTCCAGAAAATGTCTCATTGATGTAATCACCTGAAGTTAGAATTCCTGAGAAACTGTAGTTTTGAATTCCTGCTTGTGCTTGCAAACCGAATGTAAGTGCTACTAAAACAAGGATAGATTTAATGCTTTTTTTCATGATATTTCCTTAAATTAAAAATTTTGTAATTGAATTAAGTTCAGCAATTATTGTGGTAATAAATATTGCATAATGTCTCTATTCACTTTTACTTGTGAAGCAGTTAAGCCCTTAAGTAAAACTAAATTTCTTGCTGGCGCAGGCCCAAGTCCATCCGCATCAATTTGCACTTGAACACCGCCGATCACATCGTTCAATAAGATTGTTTCACTTTCAATATTGCTTAATAGACCTATACCTAAATTAGCAAGCAATACACTAATATCTAGCTTATCTGCATAAGGTGTGAAATCTGTAATGGTATCTCCTGCTTCACGCATGCTGTTATAGACAAATCTATCGCCGCCTGCACCACCTGTTAAGGTATCTAAACCTAAGCCACCGATAATGATGTCATCCCCTGCTGTACCAACCAAAGTGTCGCGACCAACTGTACCTCTTCTAGTTACTCCAGGTGTTGTCACTGCGATTGCAGAATCTATCAAACGGCCCACATTGTCGTACTGGTTTTCTAAACCATACATATTGTTGGTGATTTCATCACCATCAGCTGCATTAATACGACCTAATCCACCTTCAGATTTTGGTGTTTGAATATAATTAGCAAGTGCTTCTTGGTAAGTGATAGTAAATGGACTGTTTTCAAATACTACGTTATTAAATGCAAACGGATAACCATCACCACCATTAGCTGTAAAATCGATGGTAGCAAAAGAAAAAGTACGTTCTGTGTCAACAACTACACCATTTTCTACTAATACAGTGCCGTCATCTAATATAATGCTTCTCACTCTATCGCCTGTGCCTACTGACGATGCAACGGCAGCAGAGTTTCGTGGTGTTCTAGTAGTATCATAAATGACTTGCATGCCAGATACTTGCGCATAACGTCCATTATTAGCACCATTAGGGCTATTTAATGCATATGCATGCTCAAGCAAATCTTTGAGTTGCGTAGCATTCATACTCTGTGCCCGTTTAACTAAATTAGTAAATGGTAGAATATTAAAAGTATCACCTATTGACACATTACCCGCTGCAGCAATATTAGTGCGAATACCACCGCCATTTTGAATTGCCACATCAGCATTTCCCGCAAAACGCATCGCATCAGCCACCAAGTTACCCAAACCTGTTTCTGCATTTCGCACACCAGCGATAAATACGCACCTTGTTGCTGGAGCAACAGGTGTACAGCTTGTATGTGTTGGACCATTGAGTCTAGTTGCGGTAGTACCAATAATTTGTGCATTTAATGCATTGATATAATTTTGTACAGGTAAAATCACATTAGCGTTTAGCACAGCATCGCCTACTACGCGGTCAGCATCTGTAGCAGCACCTGAAACACGAATCATACGTGTACTATCAATGCTAGTTAGCGCACCCGTTGTATCATTAATGGTAAGATTAACTTCACCCACATAACGGTTACCAAAGTGACCAGTTAACACAGGAACAGTTTTACCCGTTGAATCAATCGCATTAACTGGATGTGTATTAAAGGTCGGAGCCACACCACCATTGATTAACAAATCATCTGGGTCTCTCATCAACTCATGGCCACCGCCAGAAACAACTAGATCCACACCTGACAAAGCAGGTACTACAACGTTGATTTCGTTATTGGCATTTTGTAAATGGCTCATCAAAATGACCATTGTGACGCCTTCAGATGTACGCAAACGATCTACTTCAGCTTGAATAATAGGAATTAAAGCTTGTAAGTTTTGTTCATCTGTTGCACTTGCATTGTAGCCAATTAAGTTAACTGCACCTGGCGATGAGATTTTTGGTAACAAAGGTGTTGTTGCACCAACGATACCAATTTTTTTGCCATTACTAGTTGTAATAATTTTTGAAGGTGCAACAGTTCCAGCGGTTTTTAAAGCGCTAAATTCTGGAGTAGCATCAAAGTTTAGGTTTGATGACAAGTAGGTTGTACCTGTTACTTCAGCAAATCTTGCTGCTGTGGCTGGACCTAAATCAAACTCATGATTACCAAATACCGTGGCGTCAAAGCCAATTTGACGCATCGCAATGGCATCGTAAAAGTCTTGTCCACCATTGTAGGCATTAGGTAAGTTTACTAAGCTCGCTGTAAAGCGTGGACCAGGCAATAAAGCATCACCTGCGTTTAATTTAATCACTGTTCTACCAGCACTTGTTGCTGCGGCTTGAGCGTTAGCCATTACTGTAGCTAAGCGATCAACACCACCATAAAAAGAAATTGCTTGCGTAGCGTTATCACGCAAATTGCCTTGGGCAGACAACAACCAACTTTCTTGGTCACCCACGTGAAGAATTGTCACTCCTTCTGCAAACGCAAGATTTGTGCTAAACAGTATTGAAATACTGAGTGCTAGTTTTTTAACCTTTAACATACTATTACCCCTAAGTTTGAATCAAAAATTATTTGTATAAATTATTGTTTACGACGTGATGCAAAACCTAACAAACCCAATCCTGATAACAACATGGCATAAGTTTCTGGTTCAGGAATAGGTGCCAAGACATTGCCTTTAACGGTCACCATATCAAAGCGCCATGTACCAGTCGTTGCGTAACTACTGGTAGGATTTGATGCAGCATAAGAAGAGGTTGATGGTGCAAATGCACTGACCACACGAAACGCAAAACTTGCATTGTTGTTTGCGCCGGTTATGGCTGATAAATCAACAGTACGATTGTTAAACCAAGTATCACCTGCATTGCCATCAAATAATGCAAGGTCAGTAAAGTTGATACCATCTATAGAATATTGAAATTGCTCATAACGTGAGCTGGTATTGCTATGGCGCAAGTCATAGGAAATCACAATATCTTCAAAGCCTAACGTGCTGACATTAAACTGCAAACCTCTTAATTTATTATCAGCACCTTGTGCGGCGAAACCCGTGATACCTAAACCTGTGTCATCAACAGTGACTGGGTCAGATGAACCACCGTTTGCTGAACCTGATGCAAATGAAGGTGTCACGCTAAGTGTGCTAATGCCACCAGAACCAACGCTAGGTACAAAAGAACCTGTGCTTGTAGATGCATCCGCAGGTACAGAATTGAAGTTCCATTGTGTGATGTCTGCCGCATTAGCTTGTGCTGCGAAAGAAAGTGCAAGAACGATAATGCTGTGTTTCAACATTTTATTTCCCCTAAGTGATTAAACTAAACATTCAATATTTATAGAAACGATTACCAAACAAAATCTCGTGAGACGTCCACATTGCCTAAACTGACCGACTTCAATATTGCTAAGGTGCGATAAGGTGCTGAGCCAGTGCCATCTGCATCTATTTGCAGAGTAACTTGACCTGCAACGACGGCTAAACGCACATAACCATCTGCAAATGGGTTACTACCCGTGTATCCAATACTTTGCAATAAAGTAGTTAACTGAATGCGATCAATCGCTGGTGTAAAGTCGTTAATGGTGTCAATAGCATCGCGCAAGCTGTTAAACACAAATATGTCAGCGCCTGCGTTGCCAGTAAGGGTGTCTGCACCAATACCACCAACAATCACATCATCACCTGCAGAACCAACCAATACGTCACGGCCTGCTGTTCCGTTAATGGTTTTTTTGAGACTCAAACTAATCAGTACTGGGTCATGGTCTGATGACCTAAATGGCGCATTGGTGTATAAATCTTGCGGCTTAAACTCTGTGTTGTAATCAATCACAGAAGGCTCATCTGCATTGATGTTCCAATGCGTGGTATCTGTAATTTGTGCGGACATACTTGCATTCGCCAAAGCATGGTCTAGGTAGCCAGCTTCCCCATCAAATACGTATGAATAGCCTTGTAACCCATCAAAGCGAGCTACTTGGTCAACAAACCCAGCTTCGCTTAACGTGAGAATCGGGTCTTCTTTGCCGTAAGCATTCAAGTCACCAATCACAATCACATCTGCATCACCTGCCACAGATTGCACTTGTGGAATAAAGCCATTTACCAAGCGCATCGCCTGTTGAGTGCGCAGGTCATTCCAGCAACCTTGTCCGTCACCTTGGTCTTGGTCAGGATCGAAATTGGCAGAAGTACTTGGGCAGCTACCTTTTGATTTAAAGTGGTTGACCAACACCGAGAATTTTTCACCATTTGCCGCCGCAAAAGTTTGTGCGACGGTTGGTCTGTTGTTAATACTATCTGTATCAGAAAGTGATGCACCAACCGTAGCTACTTTTGTTGGTTTATAAATCATGGCGACTTTAATTGCATCGTCACCTGTACCAGTTGCTGGGTCATTTACACGTGCATAAGTACCTGCACCCATTTTGGCGTTTAAACCGTCAACCAAGTTTTGTATAGCGACAGCTCCGTTGTTTTGAATTTCAATTAAACCCACCACATCGGCGTTAATGGCGGCTAAGGCGTTTATGATTTTGTCACGCTGGCGCGTGAACTCAGCAGCATTGTTTGCACCACGGCAATTGCTTGCAGAAACACTGCCACCTAAAGAGCAACCTTGGCCAGATTGCCCTGCACTATTGGTGCCATCCACAAACGTGGTAAAGTAATTCAGCACGTTAAAACTCGCCACTTTGATGTTGCCGCCCACGATCTCAGGCGCTGAAGTTCTAGGGTTGGTTCTTAAAAATTTGGGGGTTAATGTTGCATGGATTTTATAATCACGTGGACCATTGTTATTGTTGGTGATTAAGCCATGATCAATTACGCCAGTAATTGCTAATACGCTATCCCCAGCTCGCAGAGTATTACTTTGAAGTAATAATGGATCCCCTTGTTGAATAAACGGAATCGGGTTGGGATTTTGTGCACTGCTACCATCATCTAGTGTAATGCGGCTTCTAGCGTTTTCATCTGCGAGGTTTAATGCATCTAGAGAGTTGGCGGGGTAAATATTGGTCGGCTTAGTCAAGCGACCGTTGGCTGACAATGTAACCTGACCATAACGACCTTGGAAGAAGTTTTGTGAAACTGTCATTGGACCAACAATACGCACCAACATACCTTCAAAAGCCTCTAAATCGCCCTCGGTGGTTTCTGGCAAGCTAATATCTAGTGGAATCACTGGGTTGCCTGTGCTTAACACTTGAATATTGCTTGGGCTCACCAACTCAGTGACAGTGTTAAACTCCGTCACATTCGCGTTTAAACGAATCTTGTCGCCCACATTCACGCTGGCTAATGCTGAACTGCCAAATACGAAAATACCGTCTGAAGTAAGTGGATTGCCATCACCCGTTTCATCTTGAAGGTAAAAGCCACTGATGCCTGCCAATTTTGCCGTAACGATACCTTCTGTCACCACACTTTGACCATTTAAGGGGCTCACAGAAGCAACCCCTAGCGCACTGCCTTGAATATCGTAAATATGGGTCACTCCAACTGGCGCTTGCACACTTACATTTACGGTACAAGTTGCGCTTTGTGCCTCATTATTTGTAAAATTAATTGTTACAGGATACGTGCCAGCAGCTACTGAATTGTCTACATTAAGCGAAACAGAAGCTGTTTCACCCTCTCCAATAGCGGAAGATAATGTGCCAAGACTAATGCCCGCTACAGCCACACTCGAAATCAAGGCATTATTAACTACGCTATCCGCATCACTTGCACTTAAATTAACAGAGCCTGCTTGCCCCAAAGTAAGGTTAAGCGCAGGGCACGAGGTCACAATCGGCTGATTGATGACGCTACCACCGCAAGGAGATAATGGAGAGCTACTATTGCGTGGCGATGGTGTACCCACAGTAAAGTCAGAACTATTATTATTTGTATCTGTACAACCTCTTGCAACACGCAATAAAGCTGATGTTGACGTTAGTGCTGGCGCAGCAGATGTTTCAGAATAGTTTGCAGTGCCATAACCAACCAAATCTACAATTTGCGCTGTTTGTGTTGCATTGCATGGGGTAGAGCTCCCATTACAAGCTAAACCAGTGCTGGTATTTACCAGCACTACCTTGCCGTTTGTACCACTTAGATTTGTAGACGTATTGCCAGCAATATCAACTGTTGGCAATGTTGCCCCAGCTGCGGTTGTCGCAAGTGCCACTAAATAATACTGACCTGCTTGCAAAGTGCCATTTAAAGTGGTTATACCATTTGCAGAAAACAACCCTGTGCCAGTAGCACTAGAATATTGAATTGACCAACCTGTAATATTGACCGCTTGGTTTGAAGCATTAAATAGTTCAACATAATCGCGACTAAACGTATTTCCGTTACCACCATACACTTGGCTTATAACAACTCCACTGTCTGAAGCAAATGCAGTATTAAAAGCCCCCAGAAGAAACAAGCCTAAGTAGGATGAACATTTATTTAGTTTTAGCATGATGAGGCTTTCAAAAAATTGTTTTAGCGTTGTACTTTTTTAGTACAAAAACTATAACAATTTGCAAATCCAGATAAATGAAACTTGCCTACCAAGCAAGTAGTCTGGTTGGACTAATGAATTGAAAGAAAAGCAAAGATAAATGAACTATTTATGTTGCCTAACTATTTATAAACTAGACCTGTAGATACAAGTTATTGAAAAATAGAGAATTCCTGTAAGAGCTTAAGTTAAATAAACGCAACGATTATTTTTTGATGTCAGATGTTATGATAAGTAATTAGTTTTTTAGTTTAGTGTCATGCATAACCCAGAATTTAGCATAAGTAATTTAGTGGGCATGTTAGTCGCCTTTCAAATGTTCTCTAGCTTGTAGTTTGGGCTGAATTTTGAAGCCCAACAAAAGGGATGCAATATGAATAAAAAAATGCGTTTAATCGTTGGTGTGCAGATGGTGTGTTTGGCTGCGCAGAACTTAGCC
>CAYXGE010000088.1:0-7685 GCA_964464435.1 uncultured Methylophilaceae bacterium | reverse complement strand
CCAGCTTCACGGATTTGCAACAATATTTGACTAAAACTATCTAGTAATTGGTTTATAGCAATCATGGTTGTGGCAATAGAGCCTTTGACTGCAGTTGCATCTAAGCGCGCTGAAAGGTCTCCTTTTGCAGCATTTTCAACGACTGTTTTAATTTCATTTTCAACTCGTTTTTCTTCAGTTAGATTGACCCATTCCACCACACTTCCTAAACGTTTTCCCTCATTATCGAAAATTGGGTTTGCTGTTAAACGTATAAATAATTCTGCAACGGGCATTTCAATCATATGACGTTGCGTTAAGTTGGCAAGTAGGTTTCTTTGATGTGCTGGATTTTTGTGAAATACATCAAAATTTTGTCCGATGAGTTTATTTGCATCAAAATTAGGAAATAATTTTTTAAAATTTGGTTCAAATTCTCGCATTAATTGCAATGTTGATGGGTTCATGTAGGTAATGATGCCATTATTGTCTGCCACCATTAAATTGCTCGCTGAAGACTCTAAAGAGTTCTTGATCATAATAGCTTCAAGCCCTTTTTTAGCCTGCTCTTTTTCTGCTAAAACAGATTTTGTAATATCTGTTGCATATTTAACTACTTTAAAAGGCTTGCCATTCATATCAAAAATTGGGTTGTAACTGGCTTGAATCCATACCTCTTTGCCACCTTTAGCTATTCTGCTATAAAGACCCGCATCAGCCTCGCCTTTTGCAAATTTTTCCCAAAAAGATTTGTACTCACTACTACTTTTATATTCTGGTGTCACAAACATACTGTGGTGATTACCCACAATTTCTTGTTCGGTGTAACCTGTCACTTTGGCAAAATTTTCATTAACTTTTAAGATATTGCCTTTGAGGTCAAACTCAATCACCCCTTGTAATTTATTTATCGCATTGAGTTGCCCCTCATATTCTGCATTTTTAAGCTTCTCAGCTGTAATGCAGAATGAATACACCACCACTTTAACTGGCTGATCATGTTCGTTTTTAACAGGCACATAAGCCGATTGAAACCAATATTCTTTGCCATCTTTTGCAATACGTTTAATTTGTCGATTGCAAGAGATACCTTGGTTTAGGTTATCCCACATTTTTTTGTATTCAGCACTTACTGATGTTTCTGGCGCTAAAAATACACCTACGTGACGACCAACCAACTCGTCTTTTTTATAGCCCAATGGCGCTAAAAATATCTCGTTGCATGACAAAATGTTGCCAGCCATATCGCATTCCATCACACCAAAGGTTTGATTTAAGGCTTCATCTTCGCCTTCTAAGACAATCGCTTTTTCTTTGTCTGCCGTAATATCAGTTAAATAACTCACCACCTTAACTAACTTTTTGGACTGATTTATCACTGGTGCGTAATAACCTTGAAACCAGACATCATGACCCTGCTTATTTTGAAATTTAAACTGACCTGTTTGAGTAATACCCGCATTTAAGTTTTCCCAAAAATCTTGGTATGATGCAGTGCCACTTTCTGCACGCCCAACTAAAACACGATGATGCTCTTTAACTAAGTCAGCTTCAGTGTATCCCAATGCTTTAAGTGCATTCTGATTCACTGAGGTAATCGTTCCATTTGCATCAAACTCAAATACGCTACGTGCCTTATTTATTTCAACTTTAAGTGCGCGAAATTCGGTGATTTCATCAATCATCTGGCGGGTTTGTGCGGTTTTAGCTGCAATTGCATTGATTAGCTTTGCAATCATGATTAAATTCCTCTAAATGTCTTTAATACTTTTGTTGTAATTACTCTGCAATGGTGTCCACCAATTGCATTTCTTGGCTGTTCATGAGTTGCTCAATGTCAACCAAAATAAACATTTTTTCTTCAACTGAGGCTAACCCTGTGACATATTTCGTATCGATACTGGCCACAATATCTGGCACATTACGAATTTGATTGGTTTGCAGGTTCATCACATCAGACACGCCATCCACGACCATGCCCACAATACGGCTGCCAAGGTTAAGAATAATCACGACTGTAAATTCGTCATACTCCACCTTGCCTAATCTAAATTTGATGCGTAAATCTACGATGGGTACAATACGACCACGTAAATTCACCACGCCTTTGATAAAATCTGGGGTGTTTGCAATTTTGGTTACCGCGTCATAACCGCGTATTTCTTGCACCTTGAGAATTTCAATGCCGTAGGATTCATCTCCTAGCACAAAGGTAAGATACTCACGTGTATCTGTACTGGTTTCGTTCTCTTTCAGTTCTGCTAATGCGCTCATTGATATACTCCTTGCGAATTGTTTTGACCCATTTTAATAATAGCTGGCACATCTAAAATCAATGCCACAGAGCCATCGCCCATGATGGTGGCACCTGATACCCCAGCAATTTTTCTGAAGTTTGTTTCTAAACTCTTAATGACTACTTGTTGTTGCCCAACTAAGCGGTCAACAAATAAAGCAGCTTTTTTGCCTTCTGCCTCTAATATCAGCAACACACCCTCTGTTGGATGCGTAATTTCTGTATCTTGATTAAACAAGGCATAGAGCGGAATGATAGGTAAATATTCACCTCGTACGTTGACCATCAAGCCTTCACCTGTCACGGTTTTGATGTCTTGCATACGTGGCTGCATCGTTTCAACAATAAGGTTAAGCGGCACTACATATAAACTATTGCTCAGGGATATAGACATACCGTCTAAAATTGCGAGTGTAAGTGGCAATGCGATTGATACAGTAGTACCAAACCCAAGTGCGGAACGGATTTCAACAGTGCCCCCCATTGCTGTAATATTACGTTTTACCACATCCATACCTACGCCACGACCAGATACATCGGTTACGACTTCTGCGGTTGAAAACCCTGGGGCAAAGATAAGATTATAGACTTCTGAATCTGTCATATTTTCACTCACAGGCAAGCCGTTTGATTGGGCTTTTGCCAGCAATTTGTCACGGTTTAAACCACCACCATCGTCAGTGACTTCAATAACAATACTGCCGCCTTTATGCGCTGCCGATAACATTAAGCGACCAGTTTCAGACTTGCCTGCCGCTTTGCGATTAGCGGGCGATTCTATGCCGTGATCTACACTATTACGTACTAAATGTGTGAGCGGATCCACAATGCGCTCAATTAAACCTTTATCAAGCTCAGTAGTGGCACCTTGCGTAACAAAGTCAACTTTTTTACCTAATTTGGCTGCTAAATCACGCACCATTCTTGGAAAGCGTGAAAACACAAAATCCATTGGCATCATACGAATGGACATCACAGATTCTTGTAAATCACGTGTATTACGTGTGAGTTGGCTAACACTATTAATCAATTTTTCATGATGCACAGGATCAAGCGCACTGATACGTTGTTCTATCATGGCTTGTGTAATGACTAGCTCACCTACCAAGTTAATCAGTTGATCTACCTTTTCAATACCAACTCTAATCGAAGTAGTTTCAGCGTTAGCTGTCGTAGTCCCTTTATCAGTCTCTCTGCGACCAGATGTAGCGCGTCTATCTTCCGCCACAGGGTTGCTACTAGCTACTGAGTTTGTGGATGTCTCAGGTGTCTTTTGTAAAGCATTTAATTCAGCCGCTGGTGTATCATCACCAATTTTAATGGCCTTAGGTGCATCTGGATGTGGCTTAAATGGGGCAAAAAAGCCAAAACCTTCTTCTTGGTTTTCTTTACCTGGCTCTGCAAAAAGCCCATAACCTTCTTCTTCATGGACCTCTACTTTAGTTATTGGCATCTTAGATACTTTTGACTCAGTAACAACCTGTGTTTCTGTAACTTGGGGAATGACTGGATTTGGCTCTGGCATATCAAAAAATCCATAACCTAAATCTTCTTCGCTTACTTGTTCAGTCACTTTGGTTGGTTCATTAGCAGTTACTTCAAGGTTTGTGTTGTTTGCTTTGGCTTCACCAGACTTTGAGATATTAAGTTTGGCTGGGTCTACAATAAATGAGCAAATTGAAATAATGTCTTCTTTAGTAGCATCATTTGAGCTTAAGGTGAGCTCATGAAGCCCTGAAGCCAATTGCTGACTAGAAATTTCACCTAATAATGACAACTCTTCTTTTAAGTTTTTTAAATCTTTATCAGTAACTTCTGGCAATGTAATCACAAATGTTGGAGTTGCATCATCATTACTTTGCACTTCTTTTGGCTCAGCTTGGGAAACTTCTATCGCTGGAGCAATCTCAAGTTTTGGCGTTGGTGCTATTACAACACCATCTGCTTCTGAAAGTGATTTCAGCATCATTTTTACATCTGCGACTTGCTCTTGATTAACCTCACTGGCATGACGGTGACCATCTAACTCCATTTTAAGTACGTCTTTAGCTGCTAAAAACGCATCCACATGTTCTGCAGTAAGTGCCATTTCATGCTTACGAATTTTATCTAGTAAGTTTTCAAGCACATGCGTAATTTCTGTCATATCCATAAAACCAAAAGTGGCTGCACCACCTTTAATGGAATGTGCCGCTCTAAAAATGGCATTTAGGTCTTCATCTTCTGGGGCATTAATATCAATGGCCAACAATAAGCGTTCAGCTTCTGCCAGCAATTCTTCTGCCTCATCAAAAAACACTTCATAAAACTGACTCATGTCGATGGTCATAGTACGCTCCGTATCATTACGCTATATTGGTCTGCAATAACCTGATCCGTTAAGATCCAATGACCTTTTGCACGACTTCAATCAAGCGTTTTGGGTCAAATGGTTTGACTAACCAACCATTAGCGCCTGCCGCTTTGCCTTTTGCTTTCATTTCGTCGCTTGACTCTGTGGTTAGCATTAAAATTGGCACACGTTGATATGAGCCAAGTTCACGCAAATTTTTGATGAGCGTTAGCCCATCCATAATTGGCATGTTTTGGTCTGTAAGCACCAAATCCACTGTTTTTTCCTTTGCCTTGGTTAAACCATCTTGACCGTCAACGGCTTGCACCACGGTATAGCCTGCCGCCTGCAAACTAAATGCAACCATTTGGCGTAATGAACCAGAGTCATCTACTGCTAAAATTGTTTTTGCCATTTTGTTTATTGCCCTCATCTTTAATCGGGGGTTAGCCCTTTAACTCATTTAAAAATTTATTGCATTTAACCTAAATTAAAATTACTAAAATAAATCGATATCACCACAGGCCATGTCTTGCTGCTTTACTGGTTGCCTGAGTCCACCTTCTAGCGCTTGACTACCTGAGCCTAGGCTCTCACTCATTTTGGTAAGCAATGCAGCTATGGTTTGCTCTTCATGGTATTTAAAATCCATTGCCATCTCATCCCACTCAGTTAATAACTGTTTAAATAAAGCGCTTAGTCCACTCACTCTTTTTACAGTCCTGGCATTGAGTTGCGTTGTTAAATCATGAAACTGCAAACCAGTCACCACGCGATCTACCTCATTACCAATATGCTGTCTATAGTTTTGAATATCTGCTTTAATTTCAATAGGTAAGGCATGTGTTTCAATCATCTTATCTAAATACTTTTGCTGCTCCATCACAGCTTCATGCACTGCCATAAAGCTAACACCTAGTTTTTCAATAGCTTCACCTAGTAAATAAGAGGTATGGTGCAAATCTGCTTCAACCTCTGACAGATGTTGACCGCCATGCTCTGCAACGGTATATAACAAATGTCTTAATTCATTTATTGGTAGCGTCTTTTCCATATAGCTTATTCCTCTTGTGTCTTCATTAATTCTTTTAAAAAAGCAATTAAACTTACTTAATTCAACGTTTAAATAGCAATTTTTACTTAGCTTTTTCTTGAATAGCTTGATTGACGTTTTCTGCCTTGGCATCTGTTGCCACATCAATTTTTGCATCATCTTTCATAATGGCCTCTTCGGTCTGTTTGTTCATCACAATGATGCTAATCCGCCTATTCACTGGATTCATCGGATCATTTTTATCAAATAACACCGCGGAGGATAAACCAACCACGCGTAACATTTTGTCTTCACTCATGCCACCTGCAACTAGCTCTCTGCGTGAGGCATTGGCTCTATCAGCAGATAGCTCCCAGTTGCCATAAGCAGCACCACCGTGGTTATATTTGGCGGCATCGGTATGCCCAGATAGGCTGATTTTGTTTTGCACGCCATTCAGCATTTGCCCGATTTCTCGCAAAATCTGACGGGTATAGGGTTGTAATTCATCCTTGGCTAAGGCAAACATTGGCCTGTTTTTTTCATCCACAATTTGAATACGTAAGCCCTCAGAAGTAATATCGAGTAAGAGCTGATTTTTAAACTGTTTAAGAATTTCACTTGCCTCAATGGCTGCTTCAATTTTAGATTTGAGCTCTACCAACTTGGCTTTTTCCATTTCTTCAAGCGCAAGTTTGGCCATTTCTAAATCACCGGCACCTTTTGGCTTGTTTTCTTTTAAATCGATTTCTTTATCGGGCGGGTTGTCTCCATTTTTAACTTGACCATTTTGTTTAGTTAAATCATTACCGCCGCCTTTTAGAATCACTGCATTACTGCCTATTGCATCACCGCCAGCCATGGCTACTTTTAGCGGCGTTTTAAAATATTCGGAGATGCCTTCCCGTTGTGCTTTTGTAGTGGAACCCAATAGCCACATAAGTAAGAAAAATGCCATCATCGCTGTTACAAAGTCAGCATAGGCAATTTTCCATGCACCACCATGATGTCCTCCAGCGACCTTTTTGATACGCTTGATGACAATTGGTCTTACGTCTTCAGCCATGACAAAGCTCTTTCATTGTATGTAATCAATTATTTTGATTTGGCTTGTTTGACAAACTCTTCAAGCTCGCTAAAGCTTGGGCGTTCTGTGGAGTACAATACTTTGCGACCAAACTCCACTGCAATTGCAGGTGCAAATCCATTTAAGCTAGCCAGCAGTGTGACCTTAACGGTTTGATACACTTTGGTACCTTCATCCAATTTTTGCTCAAGCAACCCTGCAAGAGGCCCCACAAAGCCATAGGCCAGCAAAATACCTAGGAACGTACCCACCAGCGCATGACCAATCAGAACACCTAACTCGTTTGGAGGTAAATGCAAGCTTTCCATGGTATGCACCACACCCATTACCGCGGCCACGATACCAAAGGCTGGTAGGGCATCACCCATTTTTGAAACACAGTGCGAAGATATGTGACCTTCCATATGATGGGTTTCAATTTCGTTTTCCATCAAGTTTTCAATTTGCATGGCATCCATATTGCCTGAAATCATTAATCGCAAATAATCTGTAATAAACTCAACAAGGTGATGGTCATGCAAAATGCTGGGATATTTGCTAAAAAGAGCACTGGCTTCTGGGTTTTCAACGTCACCCTCAATTGACATCATGCCGTCTTTACGAATTTTGTTAAGAATCTCAAATAACAGGGCTAGTAAATCCATGTACATAGCTTTACTGACTGCAGACCCTTTAAATACTTTAGGTAAGTCTTTCATAGTGGCCTTAATGGCTTTGACACCATTACCAACCACAAAAGCGCCTATTGCGCCGCCAAAAATCATCAGCACCTCTAACGGTTGCCATAAACCGCCTAAATGGCCTCCAGCAAGTGCATAGCCCCCGAAAATTGTGCCTACGATGACAACGTACCCAATAATTACAAACATTTTTTATACTCTCCATTGCAGGATATGATGCTAAAAACTTCACAATGACAGCTTAATGCTAGCTTGTTTAAATCATTTGTATGAATAAG
>CAYXGE010000087.1:0-7752 GCA_964464435.1 uncultured Methylophilaceae bacterium | reverse complement strand
GCTAAGGCCTGCAAAATGCGCCCTTCAATTTTGGGTGAGAGCATGGTTTGACCATGACCAATCGGAATTTCAATATCGGCAAATGCTAGGCCTTGATACTGCGATGGCACAAATGCCTCACGCGGCACTTTGCTAAAAATATCGAGTACATCTTGGTCTAGGACTTCCCAAGTGCGAATTTGTTGCTCTACCATGTTAAAGCGTGCGGCTTCTGTGGCATTAGCAAAACGAGATTGTTCAAAAGCGAATGTGTTCATAGCTTGCTCTTATCTCACCTTTAAAGTTAGGTATGCATTTGATTGATTTCTATTATATCGTAATAATTTGCGTATTTCTTTAAGTGACCTTGGATTAAAACACTTTTACACGATACCAAGCCGCATAAATGGCTGGTAAAGAAATAATGGTTAATAAGGTTGCAACCGTTAACCCGCCCATAATGGCATAGGCCATGGGGCCAAAAAATGCACTTTGTGTCAGTGGTATCATGGCTAATATCGCGGCGGCGGCTGTTAGCACAATCGGTCTAAAACGGCGCACGGTAGACTCTACAATAGCTTGCCAGTCAGCTTTACCTTCCGCTTTGTCTTGCGCAATTTGGTCTACCAAAATGACGGAGTTGCGCATAATCATGCCTGATAACGCAATGGTGCCAAGCATGGCAACAAAGCCAAATGGCTGGTTAAAGATGAGTAAAAATAAGGCCACGCCAATAATGCCCATCGGCGCAGTAATTAACACCAAGGTAACGCGTGAGAAGCTTTGTAATTGCAGCATTAATATGGTGAGTACGGCAATAATAAACAATGGCGCACCTGCCGCTACTGAGGCGCTTCCTGTGGCGGACTCTTCAACTGCGCCGCCTGTGTCTATATGGTAGCCTAAGGGTAATTGTTGACGAATAGCGCCTAATTTTTGTTCTACCATATTGGAAACCACGGGCGCTTGCATATGCCCGTACAAGGTAGCGCGCACGCTAATGGTAGGTGCGCGATTTCTACGCCAAATAAGGCCATCTTCAAAGGTGTAATGAATCTTGGCTACTTGCGCCAATGAAACGCTTTTGCCACTTTGTGTTTTAATCATTAAATCGCCAATACGAGAGACTTGCGTGCGTTCTTCGGTATTGCCACGCACCACAAGGTCTATGAGTTCATTACCCTCACGGAATTCAGTGATATACAGCTCGTTTAAGGCACCACCAATAAATTGGGCAATTTCTGCATTATTTACGCCTAATAGGCGCGCTTTACTTTGATCAATTTCAAGATGAATTTTTTTAATGGGAGCTTCCCAATCATATTGCACATTGCTGAGGTAAGGGTTGGCACGCATCACTTCGGCTACCTTAGCCGCTTGTTGGCGTAAGATTTCATAATCTTGCTCGGCTTCAACAGGGCCAGATACTCTAAACTGCACTGGAAAACCAACAGGCGGGCCATTTTCAAGCCTAAAAACCGAACCTTTTAGCTCAGGAAAATCGGTTTCAAATAAACGGATAATTTTGCTACGCAAAGCTTCTCGGTCTGCATAACTTTTAGTGAGCACCACAAACTCGGCAAAGTTTTTGCGCGGTAGTTGTTGGTCTAAAGGCAAATAAAAGCGTGGGCTACCGCTGCCAATATAGGCCACATAATTACTAATACCAGTCTGTTTGCTTAACCATTGTTCCATTTTTTTAACTGAGGCATCTGTAGCATAGTATGAAGCGCCTTCTGTTAAGCGCAAATCAACAATTAACTCGGGGCGAGTAGAGTCTGGAAAGAATTGTTGCTGTACCTTTGAAAAACCAATAATGGAGAGTACAAAGGTGGCAATAGTAATAAAAATCACTACCCAATAATGTTGTACACACCAGGTAATCAGGCGACGTAATTTTTGATAGGCAGAAGATTGATAAATATCTTGCTGGTGGGTTTGATGACTACTTAAATTTGGTAACATTTTGTAGCCCAAATAGGGTACAAATACTACAGCGGCTACCCAAGAAACCAGTAGTGCAATGACGGTAACTTGAAAGATGGAGCGTGTGTATTCCCCTGTAGACGAAGCCGCAGTGGCAATGGGTAAAAAGCCAGCGGCGGTCACTAGCGTACCGCTTAACATAGGCATGGCGGTTGAGTTGTACGCAAATGATGCGGCACGAATTCTATCCCAACCTTGTTCCATTTTTGATGCCATCATTTCTACGGCAATAATGGCATCATCCACTAATAGGCCAAGTGCTAAAATTAAAGCGCCAAGCGATATTTTATGTAAGCCAACACCAAACAAACGCATTAATAAAAAAGTAATCGCTAACACAATAGGAATGGTCACCGCGACCACCAAGCCTGTGCGCCAACCTAAGGACAACAAACTCACTGCTAATACAATCACAACGGCCTCTGCCAATGATTTTACAAACTCATTGACTGAGTGTTGCACGATATCTGGCTGTGAGGTAATGGTATGCAGCTCGAGGCCAATAGGGAGTTGCTTACGAATACGTGCAATGGCCTCATCAATGTGTTCGCCCAAAGCAATAATGTCTCCGCCTTCTTGCATTGAAATGCCAATAAACAGCGCCTCTTTACCCATATAGCGTGTAGTTTGCGTGGGTGGCGCTTGATAGCCATGCTTCACTGTGGCAATGTCTTTTAGTTGAAGGTCTTGCCCATTGACCCGAAAATGTAAATTACGCACCGTTTCTAATTGGTTAAAGTGACCACTTAAGCTAACTCGTATGCTTTCATCTGCGGTATGAAATGTTCCACTAGCGAGCATTGGGTTTTGTGCACGTATGGTTTGTAAAATTTGCTCGGTACTTAAGCCAAGCGTTGCCAGCTTAGCGTTTGAAATATCAATATAAATGCGTTGTTTTTGTTCACCAAAAAAGTCAACTTTGGCGACATCATGAATGCGTAAAAACTCAGCACGAATCCGCTCGGCTTGGCGTTTCAGCTCAGCATTGTCATAGCCATTACCAGTCAGGGCATAAAGGTTGCCGTAAACATCACCAAATTCATCATTAAAAATCGGACCTTCAATATTGGCAGGTAAAGTATGCCTAATATCGCTCATTTTTTTACGTGCTTGATACCACACATTTGGCATGTCTTTGGCGGCTGTGCCATCATCGATGCGCAAAATCACCATAGACTCGCCAGCACGTGAGTAACTGCTAATAAAATGCAAATGCGGTACTTCTTGCATTTTCTTTTCAATTTTATCGGTCACTTGTAACGCCACTTCGTTGGCGCTTGCGCCAGGCCAGCCTGTGCGTATGGTCATGGCTTTAAAGGTAAAAGGCGGGTCTTCAGATTGTCCAAGTTTGCCGTATGAAGCCATGCCAATAATGGTGAGCATTAGCATGGCAAACAGCACCAAGCTTTGGTGCTTTAACGCCCATTCAGATAAGTTAAACGATTTCAATGCGGGTGAGCCTTTTCAACTGGCGTAACGGTTTGCCCTGCAGTGAGATTTTGTACGCCTACAACTACAATTCTATCGCCTGCTTTAAGGCCTTGATTAATGGTAACCCCATCTTCTCTAAAAGCTAACACAGACACCGCTTGGGTACGCACTTTGTTGGTTTTTGCATCGACTACCCAAACAACCGGTGTATTGCCTACTTGGGTAACTGCTGTACTAGGAATGAGCAGGCTGTCTTCATTAAATTGACTAAATTTAACGCCTGCTGTCATGCCTAGTTTGATGTCTTCATCGGGCGACAAAATGGTCACTTTGACTATAAAACTACGCGTCGCACTGTCAGCGGAAGGCGCAATTTCACGGACTTGCGCATCATAATACTTGGTCTGCTGTGCCCATAATACAACTTTAGCGGTATCGCCTTCATGCACCAGTGCGCGACGTGATTCTGGCAAGGCAATTTCTACTTCTAGCGCATGGGTGTCTGCAATTTGCGCGACTACTTCACCCGCTGTAACGACTTGTCCGGGCTCTGCTTTAACAAAAGTGACCACGCCGGTTTTATCGGCATACAAGGTGGTGTACTGCGATTGATTGCCTGATACATCGGCTTGTGCTTTTGCCTGCGCAAGCTGTGCCTGGGCAGACTGATATTGGGCTTCAAAGCTATCTAAGGTTGAGGCAGAAATAAATTGTTTTTCTACTAACTGTTTTTGTCGAGCAAGGTTGGATTTTGCAAGCTCAAATTGGGCTTGCGCGCGGCTAACATCGGCTTGCGCAGATTGCACATTAAGCTTGGCATCTTGACTATCTAGGCGAGCAATACGTTGACCTTTACTCACCTGATTACCAACTTCTACATAACGTTCAATAATCTTGCCTGCCACTCTAAAACCTTGTGCAGAAAGGTAACGTGCTTTAACCTCGCCAACCACGCCTAACTTTTGGTCACTGCCATTGTGTTGTATGGTCATGACCAAGGCTGGCCTTGCCAATGCTTGTGATTCTTCTTTTGGATGGCAAGCGCACAACGCTAAGCAAATTAAGCCTGCCAGCCAAAATTTACGAATATTATTCATGCATCAAGCCCTCTTTTAACATGCCTTTCATCAGTGTCATTAGCATCAACTCAACACGTGATTCTATATTTCGCCACTCTATATGATGGTCTTCACCCATGGTAATTTCTAATGAACATACACCATGAATTGCTGCCCAAACCGTTTGCGCAATCAGTTCGGCATCATCAAGATGTGGCTGAAAACAGCCAATTTCATGTACTTGTGACACGACGTGATTAAGTAGGCGATAAGCGTCTAAACTGGCATCGAATTGTTCATTACCATCTATATTGCATGCTAGATGCTTTGTCATAAACATCATGCGGTAATGATTGGGGTGATGCAATGCAAACTGTGCATAGGCTCTTCCCAAAGCCATCATGCGCTCAACTGCCCCCTCAATCTTTAAAATGGTGTTGAGTTCAAGGGCAAGGGTCTGAAAGTCGGTATTACAAAGGTCAAGAATAAGTGCATCTTTATCTTTAAAGTACAAATAAATTGTGGTGGGCGAATAGTCAATTTTTTTGGCAATTTCGCGCATAGTCACCGCTTCTACGCCTTTACTGACAAATAGCTCACGCGCAGCATCTAAAATGTGATGACGTGCAAGTTGTCGTTCAGCTTCTGTTTTAAATTTTGGTGGCATAAATAAGTAAAGTGTTATTGATAAATTTTACGATGAATGCGCTGTATCTTTAAGCACAGTTGCGGCGGTTTTTAATAAAAACTCCCTTGAAGGCATGATTTTGCTACCAAAAGTAATGACCTTGTTTTTCCATCCTGGTGTGATATTTAATTGGCCAGCCATCATCGCTTCGTATCCAGCAAGCGCAACAGCATGTGCGGTCATCAAGCCGCTTTTTGCGTTGGCTGCGTGTTGCATATTTGCGCGACTTACAAAGCCTGTTTCAGTCACGCCTGGGCTCAACAATGTGACACTAACGCCTGTGCCACGCAATTCATAATTGAGCGCTTCAGTAAATTGCATGACATAGGCTTTGCTAGCGCCATAGGCGGCCAAGCCTGGGTTGGGTTGAAATGCGGCAATAGAGCCAACATTCATAATGCGGCCAGTACTGCGTTGTTTCATCTCTGCAAGAAAGTAAGCAGTCAATTCTGTGAGTGCAATGACATTGAGTTGTAACATCTCGGTATAAGTGTTCACTTTTGCGGAATCAAATTTGCCGTAATCCCCAAACCCTGCATTATTGACTAAGCAATTGACGTTTAATTGTTTGTTTTTGCATACTCGGTAAAGTGCTTCGGCCTGTTGGGGTATAGCTAAATCCATGGCGATGACTTCAATACTTACCCCGTATTCCTGCGTGAGCGATTGCTTAAGGTTTAAAAGCGCAGGCTCGTTACGCGCAACCAAAATCAGGTTGTGCTTTTTACTAGCCATGATATTTGCTAACTCAAGGCCAATGCCACTTGAAGCACCCGTAATAAGTGCGTAGTCCATAAGGTTCTCCAATTTAAATTATGCAGGCTTAAATACCATCCAATATAAATTCATCAGAGGTATTAATGTTGCTAATAGCCCAAAGAAATTCCAAGTAGTACATAGTTTCCAGTAACTGGCAGGAATTTCATTGCTAACAGCAAATGCCTTGGCCATATTTGCTTGCTTAATTTGTACTGGAATCAATACGGCAACCCAGATAATTCCTGATAGTAAAAATATACCCATGCCATGTGACAGCCACTTGGCAGAGTAACTTAGGCCATGCAAATATACATTGAACATGCCTGCAGCCAATAAAATGACTACACCACCCCCAGTAAAAATAAAGTCTGTCAGTGTCACTTGGCGTTGGGCAAATGCAATCACCTGCGGATTTTTTGTCAAGTCAGCCATGTTTTTCCACCAACCCGTGACAATAATATTGCCTAAAAATAACACGACACCCAGAATGTGGATGACTTTTAACCATAAATAACTGTTGTCCATTTTATTTTCCTATTCTACGCGTTGCCAAATTTGTGTGCGGCCAAATAAGCTTACGCCCACAAAACCCCTTACTTCCATTGTATTACCAGCCTCTTTTAGTGTGAGTTTCACTTTATAGGTATTGCCAGAAAAGGGGTCTAGAATTTCATCCCCTTGGTAAGTATCGCCCTTTGCTTTAACATTTTTCATCATGGTCATGCCCACCAGTTTTTGATTTTTACGTTCATCTTTACATGAAGTGCAATATTTATCTTCTTTATCTGTTTCTAGCCCTTTTTCAATGACGCCGGTGAATACTCCGTTTTGTTCAGTGACTCTAATATATCCAGTAGGCACGCCTTTGTCATTGTGCGCTTTCCAAAGTCCAGCTGGGGTTAAATTGCTATTAGCATAAGCAATTTGAGAGATGACTACTAAACAAGCAATGCAAAAAGTTCGCAAATTAAACATGTTGTGCTCCTTAGTTTGGGTGATTAATATTGGATAACGTTGTTAAGATAACACTGTTAACTTAAAGATGTCAAGCAAATTTTCACTAAGCTAGTTTTTGAGCAATTTAGGGGGTAATAAAAATAGGGAAATCTAAGCCCGCCTGAACATGCGAGCTTAGGGTGGTTATAAAGAGAAGCTTACAAGTAAATCACGACTGGAAATACGGTGAGTGCTAGAGCAAACATGAGCCATTCAACTCCCCAACGCTCTAAATGTCCAGTAAAGTGTAGAATCAGCAAAGTAATTGCCACAATATAATATATTACAAATGCCATTTTGATTGTCCAATTATTGAGTTAATTATGTATAAATTTTTTAGGCCTTATTGCACCATAATAAAGCATAACGGCAGTTCACTGGCTAAAACTTAGAAAAATTTAAACTTTTTTATATTTCTTACTGACATGATAAATAAATATTGCTTATTTCTCAAGCAAGTTAACGTTTTTTTCATGTATCCTCATTCATTAATTGGTCTATTTTTCCTAAGTTAATCGTATAACTATTATGATCACTTACCCTCAACTTTCTCTTGACGTGCAAGCGCAGTTGCCCAAACTGATTGCGGCGCCCAAAGCCATGCCTAGCCGCTTTGAAGATAGCACACATCAACTTTGGCATTGCCAAACGGAGGATGGCGAGATGGTGTTGAAAGTGTGCAACGCGAAGGCGGTCACGCAATCGCATTTTTGGATAGGGTTTAACCACTTATTTGACGCAGATTTTCCCAAGAGCTTAGGAAATATCCAATTTACGCATAATTATTTGCAGCAAAATGGTAGGCTAACCGTACCCGAATTTGTGGCATCGCAAGCCCAGCAATTTGTGCTTACA
>CAYXGE010000086.1:0-7780 GCA_964464435.1 uncultured Methylophilaceae bacterium | reverse complement strand
TCATCTTCATTTAAGGCATGCTGTTGCGTGGTCAAAGGCAACCATTGCTCGCGCTTTGCCAGCATCTCGCTTAATAATTCCGCCAATTTTTGTGTGTCATTTTGCATAAACGCCAGCACACGACTCACAGGCGCTTCTAAACTCTCTTCACTAGACACCATAGCCAGCGTGCGCTTGGCCGCCTCTAAATAATGCGTTTTTGCATCATCGGCCACCTTAGGTTGTCCGCCTAAACGGCTTAATAAAGGCATTTGCCCAGCTAGGCTACTGCATAGTGCATCTATAGTTAAAATGCGCAAACGTGATGGCTGTGTAAGTAATTGCCAACCCTTTTTCTGTGCTTGAGCCAATGCTGCCAAAGCTAAAGACCGCGTTTGTTGCTTGTGTGCTTGTTCAACTAGCGTGTTTTGTTGAGCCGCTTCTAGGCTTTGTAAAATGCGGTTACGCATTTCTGCCGCGGCTTTATTGGTAAAAGTGAGTGCAATAATTTCTTCTGGTGAATCTACATACGCCAATAGTTTTAAATAGCGTTGCGTGAGCAACTCTGTTTTGCCAGCGCCAGCAGGTGCTTCTACAATAAACGAGCTAAGTTCTAACGCGGTTTGGCGGTTTTGACTATCTAACTTAATTAAATCGCTTTCGATGCTAGCGCTCATGATGATTTAACCTGTTGCATACGTTGCATTTCAAATTGCAATTGGCGCTCTGGCAAACGTAATAAAGGTTTTACGCCACAAAATAAGAGGTCATTTTCGTTTTCAAACACCACCCCAGCTTGCCCTTGCTTAATTTCATTGGCAATACTTTCTAAGCTGATTTGCCAATGCTTAATAAGCCCAGACATGTGTTCAAATGATTTAAATGCAGAATTACTTTTGAGTTTTTCAAACGGTGTAATGCCAGGTAAACCTTCTGTTTGGCTTAGTCCAGTCATTTTGCAAGCTTCAACGTGCACTTTAGCAAAACATACCGCCACCACCTGATGGTCTTTGAGTGCTATTGACGCATACAAAGGTAACTGTGGTTCTTTAATACGCGCACTTGCCCAACTTTTTAATTGGGGGTCACTGCTACCTGTTTTGTAATCAATAATCACCAAGCTATCATCGTCTAGCGCATCTACACGGTCAATGCGGCACTCAATGGCTAAGCCTGCAATCTTGATAGGGTACACTGCCTCACAAGCTTCTACGCTAAAGTCATCTCGTTCCATTTCTAAGGCTAACCAAGCATGTACCAACTGTTGTAAGCGGTGTTGCTCAATACGCATGAGTTGTGGCGGATGCGCATGCTTCAATGCTTGCATGGCATATTCAATAGCACTATGAATTTGGCTGGCAAGCTCGTCTGCGCTGTAAGATTTAAGCGTTTGCAAATTACCGCAAGCTTGCCAAAATTGTTGCAATACAGCGTGAACCAAATTACCACGCACCATGCTATCAAGCCCGTCGCTAGGCTCTTCTAGTGCTAGCGCGCCCAATCGATATTGATAAAATGCCCATGCAGGGCAGATGGCTTGCGCCGCCAGTAGCTGACTACCGCCACGTGGCTTTTCATCATCTAACACAGCAGGCGCCATGCTATCTGGCAATAACTGCATGGTTTGCGGTAACGCTAAAGTTTCAGCAAGCGTAGGCACCAAAGGCACATCAGTTAAGCTAGGTATGTCTGCCAGCAACGGTGAAACACGTAACTCGCGCTCACCTTCTTTGTGCGACCATGAAAAAACGACCTCACGCGCACTATTGCATAAACGTTGATGCACAATTTGCGCAAAGGCTGCTTGTGTCTCTGGGTTTGCCCCTGGCGTTTGTAACGCACGCTGAAGAGAGGCTGGTAATAAAGGGTTTAGGTCAGCAGGTGGAGGCCATAAATGGTCATTCATACCCATAACCCAAATAGCATCAATTGGCTGGCTCAAATTTTCTAGCATGCCCAACAGTTGAATACGCGTATCTCCCACGGCTTCTGGCATAAACATTTTGTTGCGCGCAAGTTGTGAACACTGATAAAACGCCTCGCTTATTGAAATATTTCCCAATAGGCTATCTAAGCCAGCAAAGCTATTAATCAAACTTTCCCATGCTTGTTTGGCTTGGTATTCATGACTACTTAAAGCGCGCGTTTGTGCCCAATTTAACTGTTGCAATAATGCTGAAAAAGCTTGTCCCCAGCGCGATGGGGCTTGTTTTTGGGGCCAAGAATTTTGCACATCTTGTATCACTTGCAAGTGCCCATTAAGCGCGGCAAGCGCGGGGTTATCTTGCGCCAAATCAAGCAGTTGTTGCCACTTAAAGGTACGCATCAGCTTTTTACGCATACGCGCATCAAGAATACTTCGAGCGTCTAACTCGCTTAAATCACTCCAGTACACATCAAGCAATAAAGCGCTTATCTCAGCCTGTGTATGCGCTTGATGCGAGGCGGCAACGCGCAGTAAATTCAACGCACTACGACAAATAACTGTTTCACTCAGCATTACGCCAATAGAAAAATCATAAATACGTGGCGCTTCATACTGATGTGTATGCCCAATATTTAGCCCGATGGTTTCGGGATGAAAGGTGTCATCTAACAAATCAGCTAGCAAGCGTCGCACATTGCCCTGTATTGGCGAAACAATGGCTAATTGGCTTTGCGGATGTTGCTCTAAATGCGCTTTTGCCCAAGCCACTACGGCACGGCACTCTGCGTTAACATCCGCCAAACCAATTTGTGCGAGTTGCGGATGACTCACTTGTAAATGACGTTGCTGTACTTGCACGCCTTTAGCTCGCAAAATATCTAAACAGCGCTGTTCAAGCGGGGTAATTCTATCAAACCCTACCAACTCAATATGTGTTGGCAAAGGATAATTTGCACGTTCAATTGCAATCACTTGCTGTTGCAGGTGCCATGCAGGTGTCACCGTTTGATGTTGCTCACACAATTTAAAAAAGGTGTTACGCCAACGCAAAAACTGGCGCGTTTCTGTACTGCTATAGGCTTGATTAATATCAGCCTCGGCAATCTGCCAATCAATCAGCATTTTATTGGCGGCAATGGCTGCACGCGCTAAACTTGGCACATCAAATAAATCAGCATACTCATGCTTGGCCAAACAGCTTTCAATGGCCTGTTGCCACAACATAGCTTCAGTAAACTCATTTAGGGTATTTGCACTAAAATAGTCTGCACTTATGTCACCCGCTAATAAGGCATAGTTGGTATAGTAAGCTAGCCACTGCGGCAAAGTTTGTATATTGGCAGACTGCCACTGCACATCACCATTTGCAATGTGTGCTGCCTGTTGGGCCAAGCGCAATTGATGTGCAAGACGCGAGCTTGCGCATAAAATCAGAGTAGAATTGTTGTCTTGCATGGTGATGTTATTTTAACTGACTGTGCACAACTTATTGGTAGAAATAGCATGGCAGAACAAAAAAATTACATTACCCCTGAAGGTTATGCAGCGCTAGAAAAAGAGTTTGATTACTTGGTAAAAGTAGACAGACCCGAAGTGGTGCGTGTGGTGTCATGGGCCGCTGGCAATGGTGACCGCTCTGAAAATGGGGACTATATTTATGGCAAAAAACGTTTACGCCAAATTGATGGACGCTTGCGCTTCTTGCTTAAACGCATGGATGCCGCTGTGGTTGTTGACCCTGCAAAACAGCAAGGTTTAGAGAAAGTTTACTTTGGCGCTTGGGTCACGTTGTACTCGCTCAATAAAGAAACAGAACATACCTACCGTATTGTAGGGCAAGATGAGCTAGACCCCAGTAAAGGTTGGATTAGCTGGGTTTCACCTATGGCAAAAGCCATGCTAGGCAAACAAGTAGGCGATATTGTCAAAGTAGAAACGCCAATGGGTGAAGAGGCATTTGAAATTCAAGACATTCATTATCAAGCACCAATTTAATTGAAACTTAATTTTTATAATGTTATCTTAATTGATATGAAAAAGACTTTGTGCTTAATACTTATACTTTGGTTACCGCTGTTTTTTCAAAGCGCTTGGGCCATGAGTACGCACATGCTGTTTGATGAAGCCAAACTCACGACAGTTCATATTGCAAAAAAAGAACAAGCACATCATTGTCACCAGAATACTTCGCTTCCTAAAGCTCACCAGTCATGCAGTCATTGCATCTATTGTGCCTTAGCAAATGCAACGGCTAGTTTTGACGCTGTGCCACAAATTAGTCATGTCAACTTGAGCGAAGCATTACCGATTTGGTCGTCTATTAGCTATCAATCTGTTTCACTCCCTAACAGCTATAAACCACCCATTTTGAATTAATTGACAGGCTAATTGCGTCCGCAATTAGCTAACCAATTAATTTTTATGGAGTTTATTATGTGCCTGCAACGAAACGTTGCATTACTCTTAGCATTAATTTCACTGAATAGCCACGCCGCTGCCCTAATGGGGTTTGAAGATAGCGCGATGCTAATGACAGAAGTGAATCGTTATAACCAAGAGCTAATGCTAAATTACTCACCTAAGATTGGTCATGCCTTTGGTATAGAATTGATGGCCATGAATGGTCTCAACGACCCCCCTATGCGTATTATTGCAGCGAATTACACTGGCCTAATTAAGCGTTGGAATATGCCTGCAGCACAAGCCAACATTTGGTTTAGTGGTGGGCTAGGTGAAATTCAAGGCGGCAATAAAGCCAACGAAATGAGCGGTATTGCCTATACCCCCAGTTTGCAATTTGATGCTGAAAGTACCAGGCTTTATTTTCTTGCAAAAGCGAGGTTGGTTCGCGCGGATAACGTCAATTTTGACAGTGCGACCATGCAGGCTGGCTTTTCATTTTATGAGACTGAATTTGATGAAACGCAACCGTGGTTAGTGTTGGAAGCTAAAACCATGAAGAACTTTTCACCCAGCACGCAGATTACGCCTGCACTTCGTTTGATTCACAAAAACTACTTTTTAGAGTTGGGCGTCACGAATCCATTTGATGATACGCACGCCGCTAGACTCAATTTTATGTACGTATTTTAAGGAGATTTATCATGAAAAAAATAATTACTTTATGTGTTTTAATATTTGCCACATCTTCAGTTTTCGCCGCAACCAGTATTAAAGCTGAAGTCAATGGCATGGTATGTGCCTTTTGTGCAAAAGGAATTGAAAAGAAGCTCAAAGCACTGCCTGAACAACAATCCACTTATGTTAATTTAAAAAATAAGATTGTAGTTCTCGAACTCAAAGCGAATCAAAATGTACCTATTGAACGCTTTAAAACTATTATTCAAGAAGCCGGATACAGTGTAAACAAGATTGAAACTGTTGAAAAAAGCGCTGAAGATTTGCGTTTACTCATTGAAAAAGGAGAATAACAATGAATGCATATACGCATCAAATTGAAAAAACAAAAATTGCCAGTGTCATTTCATTATTTACCAGTGGCTCCACCTTGTTGTGCTGTGCGCTACCAGCAGCATTGGTTGCAATTGGCTCTGCGGCAACGCTTACTAGCTTAATTAGCTATTTTCCTCAGCTAATTTGGATTAGTGAACATAAGCCACTGGTATTTAGTATGGCTGGTTTTATGTTAATGATTGCGGGCTATTTTCAATGGCACAGCAGAAATGCGCCCTGTCCTGCAGACCCTAAACTTGCCAAAATCTGCTCACAAACCCGCTTAAATGCGCTACGAATCTACTGGCTATCTGTAGTTATATTTTTAATCGGGGCTTTTTTTGCATTTGTTGCGCCATTTTTTATCTAATTGCATGACATCAAAACGGTTTAATCGGTAGACTACGGTTAGACCGTTTTTGAGAATGTCTAATGAAGCAGTGGGATATTTTTTGCAAAGTAGTAGATAACTTTGGCGACATTGGAGTATGTTGGCGCCTCGCCAAACAGCTTGCTACTGAATTTCCAATTCAAGTACGCTTATGGGTTGACGACCTCAATACTGCGCAGCAGATTATCCCGCAACTTAATACAACGCTACACCAGCAGTCTATTGAGCTGGTAGATATTAGGTTATGGTGTGCGCCATTGCCTCATGTGGATATTGCTGACGTGGTCATTGAAGCGTTTGCCTGTGAATTACCAGAGGCTTACATAGCCCAAATGCAAGCCAAACCACCCGTTTGGATTAATTTAGAATACTTAAGTGCAGAATCATGGGTAGAAGACACCCATTTAATGCCCTCACCGCACCCCAAAACTGGCTTAATCAAACATTTTTTCTTTCCTGGCTTTAACCAAAAAACGGGGGGGCTCATTCGTGAACAACATCTCATCGCAGCTAGAGATGCCTTGCAGGCAAATGAGTCGTTACAAGCTGAATGGTTAAGTTCAATAGGGGTTTCTCGTTTACCAACACAACTCCTAATTTCATTATTTTGCTACAAACACGCCAATATTTATGCCTTGCTAAATGCGATTGCTAGCGGCGAGCAAGCTGTGTTGTGCTTAGTGCCCAATACAGATATTGCAAAGACCGTCGCTCAGTATTTTGAAACTGACACCTTAACCCTTCACAAAATATACCAGCAAGGCAATTTAAGCATTCAAGTCATTCCATTTTTAAGCCAATACGATTATGACCGATTGCTCTGGTGCTGTGATTTAAACTTTGTACGTGGTGAAGATAGTTGGGTAAGAGCGATTTGGTCGGCACAGCCATTTATTTGGCAGCCCTACCCGCAAGACATGGAAACCTGCACACGCAAGCTCAATGCTTTTCTGCAGAGGTATTGCCTTCAGCTAGAGCATGCAAGCGGCACCCTTCTCAGCGAGGCACACTTTCAATGGCTTTCAGGAACAGCCATGAATATTAACAGCCTACTTATGCACTTAAATACACTTAAAAAACATGCTACTATGCAAAGCAATAAGCTTATTACGCACACAGATTTAGCCACGCAGCTCTATGCGTTTGTAGAAGAGGTTTGCCATGATTGTTCCAGGAAATGAAAAGCTTTTTAAAAAATGGGCCACCCTAAATGGTCTTGAACAAAATAAAGACAAAATTGACTACATTAGTCAATTGCATAAAAACGAGCACGGACATATTACAAACGCTGAAAAAGCCATTAATATTATTCAACAATTGCAATTGGAAGTGCTAAAACTACAAGCCGAAAACCGTGTATGTATTAACAATACGTTAAACGCAGTTAGCGCTTTACTTACCCACCATCACGGTTTATTTAAAGATGACCCCATTATCAAGACTGTCATGAACATGCCGCATGAGTCAGTAAAAGGTATTTGATTGCAATATAATAAAACTATAAAAATCATGATTTTATAGGCAAAACGCTTACCACATTCATACTTTTCAGATATAATTCGCGGTTTTTCGTGGTCATGCCAATCACAACCACGCAACCTTAACTCATTTAATAGTGCAGGACAATTTATGAAAACAGCTCAAGAACTCCGCGTTGGTAACGTGTTTATGGTGGGTAATGACCCAATGGTCGTGCTCAAAACTGAATACAGTAAATCAGGTCGTAACTCATCTGTAGTGAAAATGAAATTTAAGAACTTGCTCACAGAATCACCAAGTGAAGCGGTTTACAAAGCCGATGACAAGTTTGACGTAGTCGTGCTTGAGAAAAAAGATGTGACCTACTCATACTTTGCAGATCCTATGTACGTATTTATGGATTCTGAGTACAACCAATACGAAATTGAAGCGGAAACCATGGTAGACGCGCTCAACTTCTTAGAAGATGGCATGGAATGTGAAGTGGTGTTTTACAACGGCAAAGCCATTTCAGTGGATTTACCTAACTCTTTAGTGCGTGAAATCATTTA
>CAYXGE010000085.1:6580-7841 GCA_964464435.1 uncultured Methylophilaceae bacterium | reverse complement strand
AATATTATTCAATCCAGAATGCGATTCTCAGAACTTCCATAATGCGTTGGAAAATTTATATTCATAAATTACCACTGAATTACCACACTATTCTCTCAATTAATTCTTCACTTTTACCTTTAGTATGGTTTTAACGATTTAAGAAGATTAATAAATAGTCTTCTCAAATAAATGCTAAATGAGGGGATACCATGAAACCAGTTGAAGATTTTTTTGCGAGTGTCACACATCTACCGAGCATGCCTAAAGTGGTGCAAGAAGTGTTGCAATTATTAAATCAACAAGACCTCTCAGTTGCAACCTTAGCCACCAAAGTAGAGCTTGACCCTGTGATTGCCGCCAAAGTATTGCGTATGGCAAACTCTTCTTACTATGGTGCTTCACGCAGTATTAAAACTTTAGATGATGCTATTGCGATGATAGGGTTGAGTCAATTGCAAACCATGGTGGTAGCAAGTGGCGTGACAGGAGCGTTTACACATATTCAAGGCTTAGATTTAAACAAATTTTGGCGTCACAGTTTGGTTACTGCAAGCATTAGTCGTGAGCTTGCAAAAACCTTTGAAAAAAACGCAGAAGTAGCTTATGTGTCTGGCTTAATGCATAGTATTGGCGAGTTGCTTATTCATATCGTATTTCCTGGCGGTGCGGCTGAAGTCGAGTCAGTATGCCATGGCGCATGTGTTGAAGAGCGCCAAGCAGTTGAGCACACCACAATGGGAATAGACCATTGCCAAATAGGTGAAGAGCTAGCAAAACGCTGGAATTTTCCAAGGGAAATTCATCGTGTCATTCGCTATTACGCAACCCCACTAGACCCACAAGCATGCGACATTGCGCCTCTGGTATATATGGCAGCACATATCGCATTTGGTATAGAGCATGGTGAGGATGCAAAACATATTGCAGAAACATTTAACACCGATGTCGCAACAAAACTTAAAGTTGACCGAATTGAATGGATAGACCGTATTGAAAATTATCGCCATTTTGTGCAAGAAGCTGAAATGTTTATTAGCTAAATGCTGCGATAGACCGATTAAATTGCTAGGGGTAGCAGCCGTGATTACCGCGCAGATGTCTTGCGCGGTTTTTTTTATTCGGGTTGATTAAATACTGCGTCATAAGAGGATTTAGAAAACCCTTGAATTTTTTGATTGTTAGCTACCAATAAGGGAACGCCGGAACTGCCACCAGCTTCAAAATAGTTTTGTTTACCTTGCTCTGTATCAATATCCATTTCATCATATTGAATACCATG
>CAYXGE010000085.1:0-6480 GCA_964464435.1 uncultured Methylophilaceae bacterium | reverse complement strand
TCAATAATCCAGTCAGCCGTTTTAATGACATCCAAATTATGCTCAATAATGACGATGGTATTGCCTGCATCACGTAAGCGATGAATTACATCGAGTAATAATTGAATATCGGCAAAATGCAAGCCAGTAGTGGGCTCATCTAAAATGTACAAGGTGCGACCTGTATCGCGCTTAGAAAGCTCAAGTGCAAGCTTTACCCGCTGTGCCTCGCCACCTGAAAGCGTAGTCGCAGATTGCCCTAAGGTAATGTAGCCTAGCCCAACATCAAGTAAAGTTTGCAGTTTTCTTGATACAACGGGCACAGCTTTAAAAAACTCATGGGCTTGCTCAACCGTCATATTCAAAATTTCATGAATATTTTTGCCTTTGTATTGAATCTCTAAGGTTTCACGGTTGTAACGTTGGCCTTTACACACATCGCAAGGCACATAAACATCTGGTAAAAAGTGCATTTCTACGCGTATCACACCATCGCCTTGGCAGGCTTCACAGCGGCCGCCCTTAACATTAAAGGAGTATCTACCTGGCCCATAACCTCGTGCACGGCTTTCTGGCACGCTGGCAAATAAATCACGAATCGGGGTAAAAAGACCTGTATAGGTGGCAGGGTTTGAGCGTGGTGTGCGACCAATCGGGCTTTGGTCTACATCCACTACCTTATCAAAAAACTCTAGGCCTTCAATGCCATCAAAAGGGGCTGGCTCTGTACTGCTGCCATATAGGTGTTGTGCTACGACTCGATACAAGGTGTCATTAATGAGGGTAGATTTTCCACTACCTGATACTCCTGTTACGCAGGTAAGTAAACCAACAGGCAACTCAAGTTTGACATCTTTTAAATTATTGCCAGTGGCATGAAACATAGAAAGCCAGCGTTTGGGGTCTGGCGCATGACGTTTCTTATTGTAGATAATTTGCTTTTTACCACTTAAATATTGCCCAGTGAGTGATTGAGTGTTTGCTTGAATCTCAGCAGGCGTGCCTTCTGCCACAATTTGGCCGCCATGTTCTCCCGCCCCTGGGCCAATATCCACTACATAATCGGCAGATAAAATGGCGTCTTGGTCATGCTCAACCACTATTACACTATTACCAATATCACGCAGGCGCTTTAAGGTTTCTAATAATCGGTCATTATCACGTTGGTGCAAGCCAATAGAAGGTTCATCCAATACGTACATGACGCCTGTGAGCCCTGAACCAATTTGCGAAGCCAAGCGTATACGTTGCGCCTCACCGCCAGAAAGGGTTTCTGCCGAGCGTGAGAGCGACAAGTACTCAAGCCCCACATTGGTTAAAAACTTTAAGCGGTTACTAATTTCTTTGACGATTTTGTCGGCAATCACTAATTTTTGACCTGATAGCGCCATAGTTTCAAAAAAGTGTAAGGCCTGTTTGAGCGGTACTTCACATACTTCATGAATATTTTTACCGCCTACTTTCACATGGCGAGCCTCTCGTCTTAGTCGCGTACCACTACAATCTGGGCAAGCTTGTGAGTTGAGGTACTTAGCTAGCTCTTCACGCACTGTTACAGAATCCGTTTCATGGTAGCGTCTTTGTAAATTGTTTAAGATGCCTTCAAACGCATGGCTGCGCTGAAATACCGTTCCACGCTCATTGAGGTAATTAAACAAAATGGTTTCGCGGCCACTACCGTTTAAAATAACATCTTGTATATTGGTTGGTAACGCTTCAAATGCCATGTCTAGGTCAAACTCATAATGCCCCGCCAAACTGCATAGCATTTGATAGTAAAATTGATTACGTTTATCCCAGCCTTTAATGGCGCCAGCAGCTAATGATAAATGCGGAAATGCCACCACGCGTTTTGGGTCAAAAAAGCTGATTTGTCCTAAGCCGTCACATTTAGGGCAGGCGCCCATCGGGTTATTAAAGCTAAATAGACGTGGCTCAAGCTCTGCCAAGGAGTAATCACATACCGGGCAAGAAAATTTTGCAGAGAATAGGTGTGATTTATCGGTATCCATTTCAACGGCAATAGCTTTGCCTTCTGCCAAACGTAGTGCGGTTTCGAAGGATTCTGCAATGCGCTGCTTCATGTCGGTACGCACTTTTAAGCGGTCAATCACTACATCCACTGAATGTTTGGTGGTTTTGGCTAATTTGGGAGCATTATCTAGCTCATAAATCACACCATCTACCCGCACACGCACAAAACCTTGTGCTTTGAGCTCATCAAATAAATCCAGTTGCTCGCCTTTGCGCTCACTAACCACTGGCGCCAAAATCATGAGCTTAGTATCTTCTGGCAACGCTAACACACTGTCTACCATTTGGCTCACAGTTTGCGCTTCAAGCTTAATGCCGTGGTCTGGGCACTCTGGGTCACCCGCACGGGCATACAGCAAACGCAAGTAATCGTGAATCTCGGTGACCGTTCCTACTGTTGAGCGTGGATTATGCGAAGTAGACTTTTGCTCAATGGAAATCGCGGGTGAAAGACCTTCAATCAAATCCACGTCTGGTTTATCCATGCGCGCTAAGAATTGGCGGGCATAGGCTGAGAGACTTTCTACATAACGACGCTGACCCTCGGCATAAAGGGTATCAAAGGCTAATGATGATTTTCCAGAACCTGAAAGGCCTGTAATAACAATCATTTTATTTCGCGGTAAATCAAGCGAAACATTTTTTAAGTTGTGGGTGCGTGCACCGCGTATGCGTATAAAATCCATAGTGTTTAAAGCAATTGAGATGCGTGCTTTGTTAGTTAAAACGACACACATCTCAAGTCAGTAATCCTTTAACTTGAGCAACCTGTTAATATACGCAATTTATTGCATTTAGTTAATCATTTTCATGTCTTTATCTGAACGAATGTCTCCACTTGAAATCCGTGCAAGTGCAAGTTTGGCCTCTATCTATGGTTTGCGCATGCTTGGCATGTTTCTTATTTTGCCCATTTTTGCCATTTATGCCACCACCCTCCCCAACGGCAACAATAGCTTATTGGTGGGCATGGCGCTAGGCGCATACGGTTTAACTCAAGCGATTTTTCAATTACCTTTTGGTATGGCATCAGATCGTTTTGGTCGTAAATCTGTTATTTATTTTGGTTTACTTTTATTTGCAGTGGGTAGTTTTATTGCCGCAAATGCGCATGATATTTATTGGGTGATTATTGGTCGAGCGGTGCAGGGGGCGGGCGCAATTTCAGCGGCTGTAACGGCGTTGCTCGCAGATTTAACGCGTGAAGAACATCGCACCAAAGCCATGGCAATGGTAGGTGGCACCATTGGTATTACCTTTGCGCTATCTTTAATCGCAGGTCCTGCACTTAACCAATTGATAGGGGTGTCTGGCATCTTTGCCATGACGGGTGTGTTGGCGATTATTGCAATGGGGGTCATAAAATGGGTAGTACCTAATCCACAAACCAGTTTTTTTCACTCTGACGCGCAAGCCAATACTGCTAAATTAAGCGAAGTACTCAAAAATACCCAACTACTCAGGCTTAATTTTGGTATTTTTGCGTTACATGCGGCGCAAATGGCCATGTTTATTATTGTGCCTTTAGCCATTAAACAAACCAGTGGCATGGGTGAAAATATGCATTGGAAAATATATCTTCCAATCTTGGTATTTTCATTTATTTTAATGGTGCCAGCCATTATTATTGGAGAAAAACAGGCCAAACTTAAACAAGTGTTTGTAGCGGCCATTGGTTTGATGTTAGGCGCACAAATCATGTTTGCAAGCACTATTCAGCATTATTTAGGCATTGTCATTTCTTTAGGTTTATATTTTATTGCCTTTAATATTTTAGAGGCGACTTTACCCTCAATCATTTCAAAAATTGCGCCGCCAGCCGCTAAAGGAACCGCAATGGGGGTGTATAATACATGCCAATCTTTAGGGGTATTTGTGGGCGGTGTAGTGGGTGGTTTTTTGGCACATTATTACAGCGTACCTGCGGTATTTATATTTTGTAGTGTACTCATGTTTGCTTGGTTAATCATGGCATTTACCATGGCGCCACCACCAGCAGTTAAAAGCAAAATGTACCATTTATCCACTGCTAATTTAGCGGCGCTTGATCGCCTAAATATGACGCTCAACAACATAAGAGGCGTGCGTGAAGTGGTCTTTATACCTGAAGAACGGATGATGTATTTAAAAGTCGATATGCAAGCAGATTGGGATGAGTCAGCAGTATTAGCATTACTGAAAAGTGAATAGGCGAACAACAAGGGGGATGAAATGGCATCAGTAAATAAAGTGATTTTAGTTGGAAATTTGGGGCGTGACCCAGAGGTGCGTTACATGCCCAATGGCGAGGCCGTGGCTAACTTTAGTATTGCCACCACCGACTCATGGAAAGACAAAAGTGGTCAAAAGCAAGAAAAAACAGAATGGCACAATATCGTTATGTATAGGCGTTTGGCTGAAATAGCGGGTGAATATCTTAAAAAGGGTCGCCCAGTGTATGTAGAAGGCCGTTTACAAACACGCAAATGGGAAAAAGATGGCGTGACCCGTTACACCACTGAAATTGTAGCTGACCAAATGCAAATGTTAGGTGGACGTGAAGGCGGTGCATCTGGTAGCTATGATGATGCCGCTTACGATATGAATCAAGAACCTAGCCCACCAAGTAGCAATCAACAACCTCCTGCAAGGCCTGCAGCCGCACCAGCTGCTAGCGCTGGTGGTTCAGGGTTTGATAACTTTGATGATGACATTCCATTTTAAAATAACAAAAGGCCTGAAAAGGCCTTTGTTGTTAGCGCCGTTATTAGCTCATCCATAAGGTATGAAAAAGCCAGCCCAATTAACAAGCAAGCATGCACAAACGCATCTCTACGCGTTAATTCAATCTCGCTTATTACCAAACGCAAATAAAGTAGCCATTGATGAAGAAATATGGCAATTGTTTGGTGAAGAGTGGTGTGTCATGTTTACCGATTTGGTAGGTTTTTCAAGGCTGGTAGCAGAGTTTGGCATTATTCATTTCTTACAAACTATTTATGAATCTGAGCGTTTGCTGTTTCCTGTCATAACAAAACATCATGGCTTTTTGCTAAAAACAGAAGGCGATTCTATGATGGTGCTGTTTAAACAGCCGCAACAAGCCATTGCTTGTAGTTTAGAAATGCAAGAAGTATTACAAAATTACAATCTAAGCAGAGAAAGTAAAGAAAAAGTATTGCTCTGCATAGGTTTGGGCTTTGGAAAAATGTTAAGAGTTGGTGAAGATGATGTGTACGGGGCAGAAGTAAACGCCGCCAGTAAATTAGGCGAGGAATCTGCCAAGCAAGGTGAGATATTGGTAACAGAAGCCGTGATGAAGCAATCTACGTCACTTAACAATCTGCATTTTGAACCCTTAGAAAATATGCCAAAATGGTTGGGTGCTGCTTACCGCCTTAACATTTCAGCATAAGCTACTTGAAATTTATTCAAATTTACCCATTTAAAAGTTAAGCCAACCTTTCTAATTCATAGGCTTAAGGTATAATTTCATTTTTTCGGGGTAAGCAATGCCAATTTACGATTTTCAATGTTCAAGCTGCGGCTTAAAAAAAGAAGTCATGCGCAAAGTAAGTGCGCCAAGCGTAGATGTTTGTCCATCTTGTGGAAAAGAAACATTTAGTAAACAGTTGTCAGCGCCAAGTTTTCAACTCAATGGAACAGGCTGGTATGCCACCGACTTTAAAGGCGGTAGTTCATCATCTACAGCCAATAAATCGGAAGAGTCCACGCCAGCTGCTGCATGTAGTCCGGGCTGTGCCTGCCACTAACGCAATACATTTAATCTCATGAAAAAATATTTTATTACCGGTTTGTTGGTGCTAGTACCCCTGTTTATTACAGTTTGGGTATTGCGTACCATTATCGGTATCATGGACCAAAGTTTGTTGTTGTTGCCCGAGGCTTGGCAACCAGAAGCTTTATTCGGTAGAAAAATTCCAGGTGAAGGTGCGGTGCTCACGCTGGGAATTATTATACTCACAGGTGTAATTGCTACCAATATTTTTGGTAAGCAACTCATTAATCTATGGGAAACCATGCTAGGCCGTTTGCCTGTCGTACGTTCAATTTACAATAGCGTTAAACAGGTTTCAGATACGCTTTTTTCAGATTCTGGCAATGCTTTTCGTAAGGCTTTACTCGTACAGTTTCCACACCAAGGGAGTTGGACCATTGCCTTTTTAACGGGTACGCCAGGTGGTGATGTGGCTAACCACCTTAAGGGTGATTATGTGAGCGTGTATGTGCCTACTACCCCCAACCCAACCAGCGGCTACTTTATTATGGTGGCTAGGGCAGATGTGGTAGAACTTGATATGAGCGTGGATGAAGCGCTTAAATATATTATTAGTATGGGCGTTGTAGCGCCAGCAGAAAAACTCAATAAAACGAAACCTTCAATCAATTAACTTCAATTTAGAACCTAATATTATGATGCGTACACATTACTGCGGTCACTTAAACCGCGAACATATCGGACAAACA
>CAYXGE010000084.1:5160-7856 GCA_964464435.1 uncultured Methylophilaceae bacterium | reverse complement strand
CACCAGAAGAAACTATTTTACTTGCTAAGCTACGTCATATCGAGGAGCTCGAAAGACTTTCGATATCTACTGGTTTTATTGAAGTTATTGGGTCAATGATTCACCATCTGCAAGCCGAACGAGGTGTAAGTTGCCTATACATAGCGTCTGCTGGGCAGAGACTGTCTATTGAGCGCAGTGAGTTGATTTTTAGTAATCTTTCTCTAGAAGAAAAGTTTAGTATTGCATTAAAGCAGCATTTAGATGAATCAACGAATGTAGATGCTAAACAATTAACGCTTATTTCATGGATATTACTTGGGTTAGCACAATTGAAGTCGTTACGTCATCAAGTAACATTAATGAAAATTTCATTTCCAGATTGTATTCAATCTTACACACGGTTAATCGGCAGTTTAATCTCTCTCATTTTTGAAATCACTGACAGCACAGTCAATAGCAAAATTTCGACTTATTTAGTTGCTTTGTACAATTTAGTACAGGGTAAGGAGTTTGCAGGACAGGAGCGGGCTGTAGGTTCATTCATGTTTGGTTCTGGGCATGTGCAACATGATCATCAACAAAAGTTGATTGGTTTAATTGAAATGCAAGAGAGACACTTTGAGGCATTTACACAATTTGCCAGAGATCATTTTAAAAATGCTTGGATTGGCCTTGAAATGGGGAAAACCACCAAACAACACCAAAAATTTAGAGCTAAATTAACAAAAAGTAAAAACCAGCACACACTTAATGTTTGTGAGGCTGACGAATGGTTTGATTTATGTAGCCAAAGATTGAGCGATATATGGAATTTGCAATGTGAACTCACACATGAAATGCATAAAATTTTAGAAAATCTAACTTCTGGCGCTAAAATTGACCTAGAAAATACGCGTATATATCTAAAAGCATTAATGAACAAACCACAACTAACAGATACCTTGGATAGTGCTTTTTTTAATCTTTCCATACCTGTCGAAAATGCACTCTCATTTCAGGCGGTTGATAGCCTGCAGTCTTACCCAATTGCTTCTGTAATTAATCTTTTGCAAGAGCAGTCGCAACAAATTGCGAAAATTGAAACAGAGCTGTCTGATACTAAAAAAGCGCTCGCTGATAGAAAGCAAATTGAGCGTGCGAAAGGCATTATTATGAGCAAAATGGGCATTACAGAAGTTGAGGCTTATAAGGTGCTGCGCAATTCAGCAATGGAGCAAAACAGAAAAATTATTGAGGTGGCTGAAAATTTATTAGCCATGGCCAAAAACGCTAATTGAGTTTGAATTTTTTGGTGCATTAGCACATGTTTGGTGCAAAACATATTGCCTAGTAAATATCGATTTTTTACCCATTTTTTAAAAAATAATTAAACAATATCATGTAGATATTAAATTTTATCTCTAATTGGCACGGCTGTTGCATATAACAAATTAAAATGGCCAACGGCGGTCAAACTGACTGATTGTTTAAGTGTTATAAAAACAATACAGTTTTCAAATTACATTAGCATTAGTTGTTAGTATTAAACGAATTTGGGCAAAGGCGTCCTGTATGTAGACAGATTTACGTTTACAGTCAGGATGCCTTTTTGTTTTTAAAGATTTAGATTTTTAACCTACATATATTTTATTTATAGATTTTATTTAAGGAGCAGAAATGAGTGATTCTAAAAAGCTTTCATGCCTAGCTGGTGATAAAGAAAATGCAACTGTTGAAAATAACAGTCGTCGTCAGTTCTTAACACATGCTGTCGCAGGTGCATTTGGTGCAGCTGCAATGATGAATATGTTACCTACAGGTGTTCGAAATCAAGCATGGGCAGCAGGTTCTGATGCACCAGAAATCACCGAAGTAAAAATTGGTTTTATTCCATTGACGGATTGCGCGCCTATTGTGGTGGCCGCACAAATGGGCTTTGACAAAAAGTATGGCATCAAAATTACGCCTTCAAAAGAAGCTTCTTGGGCAGGCGTTAGAGATAAATTAGTGAATGGTGAATTACATGCCTCGCACGTGTTATACGGCATGATGTATGGCTCGCAGTTAGGTATAGGCGGTCAGCAAAAAGACATGGCTGTTTTGATGGCGCTTAATAATAACGGTCAAGGGATTACTTTATCAAACCAATTAAAAGATAAAGGCGTAACAAGTGGCGCAACACTTAAACGTGTAATGGAAAATGAAAACCGCGACTTTACCTTTGCACAGACCTTCCCAACAGGCACGCACGCCATGTGGCTTTATTATTGGTTAGCTACCTATGGCATTAATCCAATAAAAGATGCAAAAACGATTGTGGTGCCGCCGCCACAAATGGTCGCCAATATGCGTATTGGCAATATGGACGGTTTCTGTGTTGGTGAGCCTTGGAATGCTCGCGCCATCTACGATAAAGTAGGATTCAGTGTTGCTACATCTCAAGATATTTGGACAGATCATCCCGAAAAAGTATTAGGTTGTACGGCTGATTTTGTGGCCAAAAATCCTAACACCGCGCGCGCAATGATTCTAGCAATTTTAGAGGCATGTCGTTATATCGATGCGACTGCAAACCGCGTATCTGTGGCCAAGCTGATCTCTGGCAAGGCATATGTGAATGCGCCTGAAGAGGTCATTGCAGGTCGCTTTGTGGGTGATTACGACAACGGTAATGGTAAAAAATGGAAAGACCCTAATTACATGAAGTTCTTCAACGATGGCAAAGTGAACTTCCC
>CAYXGE010000084.1:0-5060 GCA_964464435.1 uncultured Methylophilaceae bacterium | reverse complement strand
AAAGCTTAATAGACATTAGGAGCTAACTATGAGCGCCATTAGCATTAACAAGGAAAGTATTAAAGACATCATGAATGATAAATCAACAGTGGTTAAACAACCAATTACAACAACTGAGGCTACCGAGGTTGCGATTAAAGCTGTTGCTGAAAAGTCTGCTAAATCTTTTCAGCTTGGCAAGCTTTTAAAGGCAGCGTTTGCTTGGAGCTTACCACCTGTGATTGGCTTGCTCTTGCTAATTGCGGTTTGGTCGCTTATTTCACAACAGTCACCTAACCTACCAGGTCCGATTAAAACTTGGGCTTCAGCGGTTGAGTTATTTAGTGATCCTTTTTACGTCAACAGCCCAAACGATGTAGGTATCGGTTGGAACATTCTTAACTCATTGCAACGTGTGGGCATAGGCTTTCTTATGGCAGCATTCATAGGCATTCCTTTAGGTTTTATTATCGGACGCTTTGAGTTTATGTCGAGAATGACTTCCCCGATTATTAGCTTGTTAAGACCCGTTTCACCATTAGCTTGGTTACCTATTGGTCTGTTGGTATTTAAAGCAGCTGACCCTGCAGCGATTTGGGTGATTTTTATCTCAGCTATTTGGCCAATGATTATTAATACTGCGGTTGGCGTAAGCAAAGTGCCACAAGACTATATGAACGTTGCCAAGGTGCTTAATCTATCTGAATGGAAAATTGTCACCAAGATTCTGTTTCCATCAGTGTTGCCCTACATGATGACAGGTGTGCGTCTTTCAATAGGTGTCGCTTGGCTAGTGATTGTGGCGGCTGAGATGTTGACTGGCGGAGTTGGTATTGGTTTTTGGGTATGGGATGAATGGAATAATCTAAACGTTGAGCACATCATTATCGCTATTTTTATTGTCGGTATTGTTGGCTTATTACTTGAGCTCGCATTAATTCAAATTGCTAAACGCTTTAGCTACGAATAGGAAACATCATGGACAAAATTTTACAAGACCGTTATGTATTAATTGAAAACGTCAATATGACCTTTCAAACCAAAAAAGGCAGTTTTCAAGCCTTGCACGATGTGAACTTTAGTATCAAAGAGGGTGAGTTTATCTCGATTATTGGTCACTCAGGTTGCGGCAAATCAACCGTACTGAATTTAATCGCAGGTCTACTAGAACCTACTGATGGACACTTATTCTGTAATGGCCGTGAAATTGCGGGCCCAGGGCCAGAGCGTGCAGTGGTGTTTCAAAACCACTCATTACTGCCATGGTTAACCTGTGCTGAAAACGTTTATTTAGCGGTTGAGCGTGTGTTTGGCAAAACTGATACTAAAGCCCAATTGGACGAACGTACGAGGGCTGCATTAGAGCTGGTTGGCTTGTCTCATGCGGCAGAAAAACGCCCAAATGAAATTTCTGGCGGCATGAAGCAGCGTGTTGGCATTGCTAGAGCTCTGGCAATGGAACCCAAAGTACTGCTATTAGATGAGCCATTTGGCGCACTAGACGCGCTCACTCGCGCCAACCTGCAAGATGAGTTAATGAAAATTATGGCTAAATCAGGCGCAACTGCAGTGATGGTGACGCATGACGTTGATGAGGCAGTACTGCTCTCAGACCGCATTGTGATGATGACAAATGGCCCCGCAGCCACGATTGGTGAAATTTTACCTGTGACCTTGGCACGCCCAAGAAACCGTTTAGCGTTAGCAGAAGACAAAGAATACAACCATCTTAGAAGTGAAGTGTTGAAGTTTTTGTATGAAAGACACGCAAAAAAAGTGGCTTAAATAAATGTAGAGCCTGTTGGCTAAATCCGACTCTAGCCACAGGCTCTCGTACCAAAGTACGGTTACCCAATCTTGAAAAAAGGAGCAACAGATGAAAAGTAAACCTAAGTTAAAGATTCGTCAAGTCACGTTAGCTGTTATGTTGGCAATGGCCAGTCAGCAGGTGATGGCAGAAGAAGAAGTGTTGCCTGAATACACATTTTTAGATTCAATTAAATCTGGTAAATCATTAAGCAGTATTCGTGCTCGTTATGAGCGCGTTGACCAAGAAGGTTTTCAACAAGGAAGTACTGTCAATAAGTTGAAAGATGCTTATGCCTTTACCACACGTTCATTGATTGGTTGGCAAACTGCACCCTACAATAATTTTAGTTTTGCGGCACAAATTACCGATGTACATGAATTTAATGATGACTTTAATGATAGACGTGAAAACGTTGCTGAGCATGACATTACTCTTGCTAATGGTACATCTATCTCTAACACTTTTAAGCGCCAGTTTCCCAATATTGTAGACCCTGGCTTTACTGATATAAATCAGTTATTTGTAGAGTGGACTGGAATCAAAAATACCAAGTTAAAACTAGGTCGCCAAGTGGTTAACTTAGACAATGTGCGCTTTATTGGTGATATTGCATTCCGTCAAAACACACAAGTGTTTGATGGTATTTCTGTGGTCAATAAAACGATTCCAAATACAGAAATTTTTGCTGCACACTTTTCAAAAGTTCGCCAAGTGAATACCAAACTGCGTGATGGCAATATCGATTTAATCAATATTAAATATCGTTGGCTACCAACAGAGTCTATTACTGGTTATGGCTATTTTGTGGACGTTGCTAATCTTAGCCAAAATGGTGGTAATTCAGCTGCGGCTGGTACGGCAGCACAAGGTGGTAATGGCTTAGGTGGTAGTGATGATGTTCCTGCTTCTCCTACAAACCTGAATCCATCAAGAACCGATGCAAGTAGCAAAACATTTGGTTTGCGTTTAGATGGTGTACATGTCATTGATCCCAACTGGAGAAGCTTATACACCGTGGAATATGCTAAGCAGGATGACTACAGAGGCGGCAATCCACTGATTGATGCACATTATTTAAAAGTGGGTGGCGGTGCAGCTTATAACGTATGGTCCTTAAGATTAGATTATGAAAAATTATCGAGTAACGATGGTAAATATGGCTTTCAAACCCCGCTTGGTACTAACCACTTATTTCAAGGCTGGTCTGATCACTTCTTAACTACTCCACGCCAAGGCATGGAAGATTTGTACCTCACCTTTAACGGCAAAATTGATAAAGTCGTTTTATATGCTGAATATCATGTCATGAAGGCAGATGAAAAATTCCAAACAGTTGGAGGCAGACTTGGTGACAAATATGGTACCGAATTTGATGCCAGTGTGATGTATCCATTTAATGATTCTATTTGGGGAAAAGTAGAGTATGCCAAGTTTAATGAAAGTGATGTCTATGGTACTACCTTACAAAATGGAGCACGCAAAGGTGATAAAGAAATTGTATGGGTAACAGCGCAATATACGTTTTAATTGAAGGGTAAACAGTGAATAAAGGTAAGGTATTTTTAATAGGTGCAGGTCTGGGTGATCCAGAGCTCATCACATTAAAAGCAGTGAAGGCGCTCAATGCATCCGATGTTGTAATGGTTGATGACTTAGTCAACCCAGAAATACTTGGCCATTGTTCACAAGCTCGTATTGTCAATGTGGGTAAGCGAGGTGGTTGTAAATCCACCCCGCAGCATTTTATCAATCGCATGATGATTGCCTTAGCGCAACAAGGGCAAATTGTGGCTAGGCTTAAAGGTGGTGACCCTTTTTTGTTTGGTCGTGGCGGAGAAGAGATGTTGGCGTTGCGCGATGCAAATATTAGCTATGAGGTAATACCCGGCATTACTGCTGGTATTGGCGCTACCGCTAGTATGGAAGTGCCGATTACTCATCGCGATTTTACCCACGGCGTAACCTTTATAACAGGCCATACAAAAGATGAACCTCCAATTCAATGGCATGCGCTGGTAGCCTCAAAAACCACATTAGTAATTTATATGGGGCTGGCAAACATATCTGAAATTACGCGCAGTTTATTGCAGGCAGGTATGCCAAATGATATGCCTGCCATGATAATTGAAAACGGTAGCTTAAAAAACGAGCGTGCCCTGGTGACTGCGCTGGCGAATCTTCCTATGGAAGCTCATGCACAAAAGATGCAAAGTCCTTCAATAATTATTGTGGGTGATGTCGTCACATTCGCAAAGCGCGAAAAATTAATTTCAGATAAAGCGCATCAAGCTTTTGTATCAGAAAAAATTGTAAACGTAGCATAACGTTGTAAAAGGGTTAGTAGCATGCAAAAATTGAAATTAGTTGTAGTTGGCAATGGCATGGCAGGGATGCGAGTGGTTGAAGAGCTGCTCAAAATCGCTCCAGATTTATATGATATTACCGTGTTTGGTGATGAGCCTTACCCTAACTACAATCGTATTATGCTCTCCCCTGTGTTGGCTAATGAGCAAACGATTGATGACATTATCCTAAATTCACGTGAGTGGTACGCAGAACATAACATTACGCTTCATACCAGTGCTCGCGTCAACAATATAAATCGCCAAAAACGCGTTGTGTATGCCGAGGATGGAACATGCGCTGAATATGACAGACTGCTAATTGCCACTGGCTCTAAACCCTTTATATTGCCGATTCCAGGCGCTGATTTAGAAGGCGTGATTGGTTACCGCGATATTAAAGACACCAACGATATGATAGCCGCTGCTAAAAAATACAAGCATGCGGTGGTCATTGGTGGTGGTTTACTAGGTTTAGAAGCGGCAAACGGCCTTAAAATTCAAGGTATGGAAGTTACCGTTGTACATAAAAACGAGTGGCTACTTGAGCGCCAACTCGACAAAACCGCGGGCAAAATGTTGCAAAAATCACTTGAGGCTAAGGGCTTAACTTTCTTACTCGAAAAAGACACGGAGCAACTCATCGGCAAAGATGGCCGCGTGAGTGCGGTGCGATTTAAAGATGGTCAAGAAATCCCCGCAGATTTAGTGGTCATGGCTGTGGGCATACGCCCTAACTATGCCTTAGCTGAATCAGCTGGCATCCACTGCAATCGCGGCATTGTGGTGAATGACACCATGCAAACCTATGATCCACGCATTTATGCGGTGGGCGAATGTGTTTCTCATCGCGGCATTTCTTATGGATTGGTCGCGCCTTTATTTGAAATGGCTAAGGTGTGCGCCACACACTTGGCCAACTTTGGTAT
>CAYXGE010000083.1:3561-7945 GCA_964464435.1 uncultured Methylophilaceae bacterium | reverse complement strand
TTAGCAACACCGATTGATCCCTTTCCATTTGTTATCTTGCCACAGCTTAAAAAAAGCTTGGCGGTCTAACGGCGGCGGGGCGTTAAAAGTAGCCGCATGAAACTCTGCATAATGCTTGAGGTATTGCTCATAGGCATCATCACCTGAGGCATGGCGCAGGTAACACCAAAATTGTTTAAGTAACTTAAGCATAAAGCTTAGATACCACTCAGCTTAGTTGGTTCATACGGCACTTCTGAGCTTGGCAAAACAGGCTTGCCCGCTACAAAACATATGGCGGAGCGCAACATATCAAGTACCACTATCCATAGCACTAATACAAAAAACATTGTGAGGTAGGCATCTAATTGCTGATTAAAAATAAGTTGTGGAGCAACTGCCGCTTTTTCTGGGGGCAATGCGCCACTGGCTAGCTTGGTGGCTAAATCATTGGCGGCAGCAAAAAAGCCAACTCTAATATCATCACTAAAAATTTTATGGTATGACGCGGTAGTGGTAATAGTAAGCAGCCATGCCAGCGGCAAACCCGTGACCCACGCGTATTTGAGTTTGCCCGATTTCACCAAAATACCGGTTGCAACACACAAGGCAATCGCCGCCAGCATTTGGTTGGCAATGCCAAACAGCGGCCATAGAATATTGACACCACCATTAGGGTCAATGACGCCGATGTATAAAAAGTAGCCCCACCCAGCTACCACCAGCGCACTGGTAATAAGTACAGAAGGTGTCCATGAGGTTTCACCCATTTTTGGCCAAACATTGCCAAGTAAATCTTGCAACATAAAGCGCCCCACTCGGGTGCCTGCATCTAAAGTGGTTAGAATAAAAATAGCCTCAAACATAATGGCAAAGTGATACCACAATGCTAACAAGCCTTGCCCAAATGCATTACTAAAGATGCTCGCCATGCCCACTGCCAAGCTCGGCGCACCGCCTGTTCTGGCAAATAAGGTGGTTTCACCCATGGCTTTGGCAAGGCTGTTCATTTGTTCAACCGTTACCGCAAAACCCCAGCTATTAATGGTAGCTACCGCGTCTACAGCCTCTTTGCCCACCACGCCAGCAGGGCTGTTAATGGCAAAAAATACACCAGGGTCTAACACAGTAGCGGCTATCATCGCCATCATTGCCACAAAAGACTCAAGCAACATGCCGCCGTAGCCTATCATACGAATATCACGTTCATTAGCCAGTAGTTTAGGTGTTGTACCTGATGCAATCAGCGCATGAAACCCTGATATTGCGCCACAAGCCACTGTAATAAACACAAAAGGAAACAAAGTGCCGCCAAAAATAGGCCCAGTGCCATCTATAAACTGGGTGAGCGCTGGCATTTTGACTTCTGGTTGCAAGATAATTATGGCCACTGCAAGCAACATTATGGTGCCGAGCTTCATAAAAGTAGATAAGTAATCTCGTGGTGCTAATAACAGCCACACAGGCAAAATTGCGGCGGCAAAACCATAAGCAATAATCGCCCAAGCTAGCGGTAAGCCATCGTGGTCAAACAAAGCACGTAAGCTAGGGTTATGATCTACCCAGCCGCCCGCAAACACTGATAGTAACAATAAAATGACGCCAATTGCAGAGGCTTCTAGCACTCGCCCTGGGCGTATATTGCGCATGTAAATGCCCACTATCATGGCTATAGGAATGGTAGCGGCCACCGTTGAAGTTGCCCAAGGGCTGTGTTTCATGGCGTTGACTACCACCAAACCTAATACCGCAATGAGAATAATCATAATCATGAAAGTGCCAATGAGCGCCGCACTGCCGCCAATTGCGCCAATTTCATCACGCGCCATTTGCCCCAAACTACGCCCATTACGACGTGTTGAGAAAAACAAGGTCACCATGTCTTGCACCGCACCACCTAATACCGCCCCAATCAGTATCCATAGGGTGCCGGGCAGATAGCCAAACTGTGCAGCTAACGTAGGGCCAATCAAAGGGCCAGGCCCTGCAATTGCAGCAAAATGGTGCCCAAAAACCACCCAACGATTAGTCGGAATATAATCACGCCCGTTGTCTAGGCGCTCAGCTGGCGTGGCTCGCGTTTCATCTAGCGTTAATACTTTTGCCGCAATCCACGCCGCATAAAAACGGTAGGCTATGGCGTAAATACAAATGGCCGCTGTAATAAACCACAAAGCGTTAATGCTTTCACCGCGATTAAGCGCTATTCCACCAACTGCGACCGCACCTAGCAACGCAACTAATATCCAACCAATTATTTTTAAGGGGTTTTGCATCTGATTTAACTCAATGTTTAACTTAATATTTAATGATGCAACATTCTAAACAAAATAGAACTTATTGCATCATTACTTTTCATAAACATACTCTTAATTATTTCTCAACTACTATGAAAATCCCACACACATCAATAATCTTAACTTGCTTGCTTCTTGCTCAACAGGCAATTGCGTGTGATACAGCAAGTTTGATACCACAATTTCAAGCACATGAAACGAAGGTACTACTGGAAAATGCACCAACCTTTAAACATGCTTGGGAAGATAAAGCGATTCTATTGCAACTGCAGGCATCACCTGCCAGCCCATGCGTTATAGCCATGCAACTAGCGCTTCCTGAACAAGATATCAATGAAGCTAAACAGCACTTAGATGCGAACCCATCCAAACGTATTTTATTAGCGGCACAAGGGTATGCGTTACCAGAAGCATCACAAAATAGTGTGTTAGTTGAGTTAAATGCACAAGGTCAGCTTACAGAAAACAACGCAACGCTTAAACAACTGCATAGCAACATAGAATACATGTATCAACTGTTGGCGCAACTTCGCTCTGAATACAAACCTAATCAAAGCAATACGGTTGCTTGGGCTCATGAGCAAAAACAAGCCCTGATGACACAATGCGTCAAACAGTATCGCGCTGACAATCTAGAAAACGCCTGTACGTGCCGTGTGAGTGCGTTTGAAAAAAACATTAGCCCAAGACAAATGGAATTAATAGACTTTATTCAGCAACAACCCTACTCCAAGGCCACTGGCGCGCTAGCTAGTTTTGTGGAATATGATTTGCAAACCGCTCATAGTTGCGGCCTAAGCAAAGCAAAGTAACGTCAAAGTAAAAAGTGCGCGCTAAATATATTTGAAATGCTCGCAAATACCTACCCTTTATTGGGCTAGTTCATATACAGTCAATATACCTTGAGACCTCATTAACCATTTAACACGAAGTAGCGTGAAGCTCATGCAACAAAACTCAGCCAGTAAAAAAATTAAGCCTCTTGCCAATATTTGGCCATTTTTACGCCCTTATCGTGCACGCGTGTGGCTGGCGTTTGTGTTGCTATGCCTTGGCTCTGCTACTTTGCTTATTGTACCTTTGGCTTTTCGTGACTTAATTGATTTTGGCTTCATAAGCCAAACCAGTAGCTCAGAAAAACACACGGGCTTGATTGGCGCACTGAGTTTAAACGGTCATTTTTTACTGATGTTTTTACTAGCTGTGTTTTGGGCGCTAATGATTGCGTCACGCTATTACACCGTATCGTGGATAGGCGAGCGCGCAACGGCTGATTTGCGTAGCGCGGTATATGCAAAAGTGATGAAACAATCGCCACAGTTTTTTGAAACCACACAAACAGGCGAGGTACTTTCACGCTTAACTGGCGATACCACTTTAATTCAAACGGTGGTGGGCAGCTCAATTTCAATGGGGCTCAGAAGCTTATTTCAATTTATTGGCGGTATGGTCATGCTGGCTGTGACCAATGTGTATTTATTTTTACTCAATATTGGGCTGATGTGTTTGCTAATTTTGCCGATTATTTTAATTGGGCGCGCCGTAAAAAAGCTTTCGCGTGAATCGCAAGACCGCATTGCAGACAGCTCTGCTTTGGCAGGCGAAATTTTAAATGCGATGCCTACGGTGCAGTCTTATACGCAAGAACAGAATGAAATTTCACGCTTTACGCAAAGCACCAATATTAGTTTTAACACCGCAAAAAAACGCATTAAAGTACGAGCGTTAATGACTTTAATGATGGTTTCAGCGGTGTTGGGCACCATTATTTTTGTACTATGGATTGGTGCAAGGCAAGTCAATGCAGGCACCATGACAGGCGGTGAGCTTGCCTCATTTGTGTTGTATGCCATGATGGTGGCTGGCGCGGTGGGTACTATGGCAGAAGTTTGGGGCGATATTATGCGCGCCGCTGGCGCTACCGAGCGTTTAATGTCGCTGTTACATACAGAATCTGCCATACAAGAACCGATTAACGCGCAAACTATTGCCAACGCATTACAAGCGAGCATTGCGTTTAAGCAAGTCAACTTTCATTACCCTGCAAGGCCTCAAACACTGGCTTTAAACAATTTAACCCTGCATATTCAATCCGGTGAAACCATTGC
>CAYXGE010000083.1:0-3461 GCA_964464435.1 uncultured Methylophilaceae bacterium | reverse complement strand
ATTGCCGCAGCCAAAGCCGCACAAGTAGATGAGTTTGTACAACAACTACCTGACCAATATCAAACCTTTCTGGGTGAGCGTGGCACACGGCTATCGGGCGGGCAACGTCAGCGCATTGCGATTGCCCGCGCCATTTTAAAAAACGCCCCTATTTTGTTGCTCGATGAAGCTACCAGCGCGCTCGATGCAGAATCTGAATTGCTAGTACAAGAAGGACTTTATGCGGCCATGCAAGGGCGCACTACTTTGATGATAGCGCACCGCTTAAGCACTGTACAAAAAGCAGATAGGATTGTGGTAATGGAGCAAGGTAAAATTGTAGAAATTGGCACACCTGCGCAACTGCGTGAGCAAGGCGGCTTGTACGCAAGACTAGCCAGTTTGCAACTGCGATAAAGTGCCGACGATAACGCCATTCAATAGGTGGGTTACATCAATCCTCTTGCAGCAAAAGACAAGGTCACATTACCTGCTACAATAAAATGATCCAACACCCGTACATCAACCAGTGCTAGTGCTTTTTTAAGCTCTTGCGTAATCATTTCATCCGCGCGGCTTGGCTCTGCCACCCCTGAAGGATGGTTATGCGCCAAAATGACAGAAGCCGCATTATGATGCAAAGCGCGTTTAACCACCTCACGCGGATAAACACTGGTTTGTGTGAGCGTGCCTTCAAACAAAATTTCTTGCGTAATGACCCTATTTTGCGCATCTAAAAAAAGTACCATAAATACTTCACGGCTCAGCTGGCCTATCTTTAACGTTAAGTAATCACTTACTTTTTCTGGTGAGCTGAGAACATCTGTTGTTTGCATTTCCTCTGCTAAGGCACGTCTACTCATTTCAAATATGGCTTGCAGTTGTACATATTTGCTCTCGCCCATGCCATGAATTTGCGTGATTTGCGCAAGACTTGCAGAGAAAATACCGTTCAAATTTCCAAACGTATTGAGTAAATCACGCGATAAATCAACCGCACTTTTGCCTTTTACGCCAACGCGCAAAAAAATGGCTAATAGTTCAGCGTCTGAGAGTGAGCTTGCCCCGAGCTGCAATAACTTTTCACGTGGTCGTTCGTCTTCTGGCCAGTCGGTAATTGCCATCATTTTCCCTTTTATTATTTCCAGCCTATTTCATGGGCTGATAATTCACCAACCAGGGTAAATGCCAAGCTTTTAGGTATTTCAGCTTTGGCTTCAGAAATAGGAATACGCCCACCCATCAGTTCTGCAAAGTCTTGCGGGTAAAGCGGCGTTTTGTCTGGCTCTGCATAACCCTCAGGATAAGCGGGTAATGTGCTGGCTAAATCATATTTATCGCTTGCGCCTACGGTATGCAGTAACTCATGCGCAAGAATGACATTGTTTTGCTTGTTATAACTTTTATCCCCAAATAAATTGACTATACCAACGCGCCCTTTACTAAGTGCGGTAGAGTGAGAAAGCACAGCATTTTGTTTGGGGTTATATAACAGCAAATATAACTTTATGGCAGGTGGCACAGAGACTTTAGGGCTATTATTCCACGCCCAAATCCTAAATTTCAAACTCCACAACACCACGTTTAATATGCCACCAGTCGTTGGTGGCTTTGGAGGTAAGGTTTTAACTTCTTGGCCTAAACGCAGCTTAAAAGGTTTGTTGATTGGCAAGCCGTAGCGCTCTGCTTCTTCTGCAAAATAACTCTCTACATCTTCAAATTGAGATTCATTAAGTGTTTTAATATATGCACTGGTACTATTATCGCCATCCGCATTCACAGGATAAACAGCCACATACAGGCTGTCTTTCCATTTAACATCATGCCCTTCTAGCCAAGTACGATGTGCTACGGTTGCCAAAATAAACAGCAAAATCGCCACACGAATTTTTTTCCACATAGTGTAATCTCTTAGATTTTTGCAACATCTTACCCAAGCTTTTAAGCATTTTGTAGATAAAACCACGTTTTTAATGGACTTTGTTATAAAATTGCCAGCATTGTGCGTTAAAGAGTTGAAATGACTACAGATTCAAGCAAACATATTGTGCTAGGTATCACTGGCGGAATTGCGGCTTATAAAGCCGCTGAGTTGGTTCGCCTGCTGGTCAAACAAAACATGAGCGTGCAAGTGGTGATGACAGAAGCCGCCAAGCAATTTATCACGCCTGTAACCATGCAAGCCCTCTCGGGCAAGCCCGTTTATACCAGCATGTGGGATAGCAGTATAGCCAATGGTATGCCACATATTGAGCTTTCTCGCCAAGCAGATGCCATCTTGGTTGCCCCAGCCAGCGCAGATTTTATAGCTAAACTTGCGCATGGTCGTGCTGATGATTTGCTTTCTACTTTATGTTTAGCGCGCGAAAATGGCACAAATGGCTGCCCTTTACTCATTGCTCCTGCCATGAACAAACAAATGTGGGAAAACCCTGCAACACAACGCAATATCGCCACTTTAATGCAAGATGGCATTACCCTATTGGGTCCAGATAGCGGGGAGCAAGCGTGCGGAGAGGTGGGGCTTGGGCGCATGTTAGAAGCTGAAAATTTAGCCCAATTGGTCAATGCACACTTTCAACCCAAGTTGCTCAAGGGTAAAAAAATACTCGTCACAGCTGGTGCAACCCTTGAAATGATAGACCCCGTGCGCGCTATCACCAATTTAAGCTCAGGCAAAATGGGATATGCAATTGCGCAGGCCGCGCACGAAATGGGGGCGGATGTCACACTGATTAGCGGACAAAGCGCGCTCAACGCGCCTTTAGGCGTTAATGTAATAAGTGCAACTAGTGCAGAAGCCATGTACCTAAGCGTAATGCAGCATATTAGCAATCAAGATATATTTGTCGCCGTTGCAGCAGTTGCAGATTACTCACCAGAAACGCAAAGCACACAAAAAATCAAAAAAAGTAATCAACCACTAACTTTGCAACTCAAGCCTAATAAAGACATTCTTGCTGATGTTGCAAGCCTACCCAATGCACCATTTTGTGTGGGTTTTGCCGCCGAGAGTGAACATTTACTTGAGTATGCTGAACAAAAACGTCAACGTAAAAAAATCCCGCTTATTGCGGCTAACTTAGTAACTTCAGCAATGGGTAACGATGATAATCAAATCACCCTGCTTGATAATAAAGGCTCACATCCTCTGCCCCGCGCTAGCAAAATTGAAGCTGCAAGATTGCTACTAGCGCATGTTGCAAAAATGCTATAACCCCACCCCTTTTCAGTGTTTTAATGAAAATCATGAGGTTGTTTTAGCAACCTCACCAGTATAATTTCGCATCTAAAATACCCACGTTAGAATTAAGGATTCATATGTTACATCAACCATTTAAAACAAAACTCATATTGGCCGCCGTGCTGACTGCAATTTCTGGCAGCCAATATGCGATGGCTGAAGAAGATAATACAAAAGTTAATATGAGCGCGCCTGTTGTAGTCACTGCAACACGCGTTGAGCAAAACAGTTTTGATTT
>CAYXGE010000082.1:0-7948 GCA_964464435.1 uncultured Methylophilaceae bacterium | reverse complement strand
CGCATGTGTTGCGCCATGCTTTTGCCACGCATTTGCTTAATCATGGGGCGGATTTGAGAGTGGTGCAGATGTTGTTAGGGCATTCAGATATTTCTACTACGCAGATTTATACGCATGTGGCGAGAGAGCGATTGAAACAATTGCATAGTGTGCATCATCCTAGGGGCTAATTTCATTCTCGCCATTCCTGCAAGAGTGGGAATCGATTTTGAAGGGGAATTTATAATAAGTCGGGCTACCCCGAATGTTGTTCTAAATAGATATAATTAACTTTAAGGTAAGCGACTTCTGTTTATTTCTTCCTCAAAAATATCATAATTAATTTTTGTATCTAGTTTCCCATCGTTATTGCTGTCTAATTCTGCGGCAATCAGTTTATCCATTTTATAGGTCTGAGTTTTTTTAATTAAGCCACTTTGGGGATCAATAATTGATGTTTTATAACGCGCGTTGTTTAATTCAAAATCTGTAAAAAAATCAATTTCCCCATCATTATCAATATCTGATTTTGAGTAGTATATGATTCCTTTTTCATATAAGTATTCAGTATCAAACTTACCATCAAAATTCTCATCGGTCATATTCTTTAAAGTAAGCCCGTCCTTATAAAACCAGATGTCATCTATTTTCCCATCAAAGTTTCTATCAAACTCTGATTTAACGGCAACATCATTCTCATATGACCATATTTCATCGTTAATGCCATCATTATTATGGTCGTAGTTACTATGAGTCGTTGCTGGAATTAAATAGAGATGCATGCAAATAGCACCAAAAATAAATGCTAGAGATGTGTGAAAAAAGTTAAAACTATTAGTTTTAATTTGCTTCTCAGGTAGAGTCTTATCCAAAAGTGGCTGGCTAATTTCTTCACTATTTTGCCATTCGCGGATGATATTCTTTGCTTCTTCATAGTGTTCGTTGTCAACACTTACCTTTACTAAACTTGAAATAGCAGGTAGTTCTCCAATACCACTTTGTAGATGTTCTCCTTGAACGTAAGCTGGAATGCCTTGTTGTTCTAACATGCCTTTAATCATGTGCCCCTCGAGCGAATTGGCTGCATCATAGACTATAATCATTATTGCACCCTCTCCACCACCACTCCCAAAGCCTTCAACCCTGGTAATATCGCAGGTTTGCTCACTTTGACTTTTACACTTAAGGCATTAAATTCACGCAATATCAATTGGCACACATGCTCTGCCAAGGCTTCTACCAATTTAAAGCTATGCTCGTTTAAGGTTGCTTTAATGCGGCTGACTACTTGCCCGTAATCAATGGTGTCTTCTATGCTATCGGTTTGGCAAGATTTGCTTAAATCGTAACCAATTTCTATGTCTAAAATAATGGTTTGCGCTTTCATGCGCTCCCATTCGGGCACGCCTAGCTTGGTTTGTACTTTTACTTCGCTTAAAAAAATGATGTCCATGCCCAGCGCCTATATGGTTTAGAATAATGTTTTAGGTCAATGTAGAGTATCTTACTATGGATGAGTTAGGTTTTGTATCAGTAACCTTAGTGCCCGTGATGTGGATAGTGGCGGCCTATTTGATTGGCTCTATTTCTTTTGGCATTTTAATTTCTAAATTGTTTAAGCTGCCAGACCCACGCACGGTAGGCTCTGGCAACCCGGGCGCTACTAATGTGTTGCGTAGTGGTAAAAAGTCTGCGGCGGCACTTACTTTGTTTGGTGATGCGTTTAAGGGCTGGTTGCCAGTGTGGTTAGCATTGCAATCTAATATGCTTATGTGGGTGGTAAGCAGTGTGGCGATTGCGGTGTTTCTGGGGCATTTGTTTCCTATATTTCATCGCTTTAAAGGTGGTAAAGGGGTGGCAACAGCATTGGGCGTGATGTTGGCAATTTCTGGCTGGCTTGGTTTGGCGGCTTTGGTCACTTGGGTGGTGGTATTTGTTACTACCAAATATTCTTCACTATCTGCCATTGTGGCGGCGGCGCTTGCGCCTTTCTTTGCTTGGTTACTATTGCCTTATCAAGATTACATTTTAACGGTGGTGATAATTTCTGTGCTGTTGGTGTGGCGGCACGAAAGCAATATTAAGAAATTGTTGGCAGGCACAGAGTCTGGCTTTGGTAAAAAGTAGTAGCTAAGATTGCGCAGGGCGTTGTAGCTCGCTTAAATCCCAGCGCGGCCTTACGCTAAAGCTATGGTCACCAATGGCGGCATGTTGCATACGCATGGCACCCGCAAAGGCAATCATTGCGCCGTTATCTGTGCAAAACTCTAGCCTAGGGTAACTAACTGTGTATTTACGTTGTGCAGTTTCAATATTGAGTTTTTCTCGCAAGCGTTTGTTTGCACCTACGCCCCCTGAAACGATTAGACTTTTTAGGCCAGTTTGTTTGAGTGCACTGAGACATTTTGCAGTCAAAATATCAGTGGCCGCTTCTTGAAACTCATAAGCAATATCGGCTTTAATTTGCTGAGTTAATTGTTGCTTTTGTTCATTCACTAAACTGAGTACAGCCGTCTTTAGACCACTAAAACTAAAATTTAAATCGCCACTTTTGATCATGGGGCGTGGTAATTTAAATACGCCAGCTCGTCCTTCAAGTGCCAACTTCGCAACGGCTGGTCCGCCCGGATAGCCTAAATCGAGTAGCTTAGCAGTTTTATCAAAAGCTTCGCCTGCGGCATCGTCAAGCGTGTCACCAAGTAATTCATACTCACCAATTGCGGTTACGCGCATGAGTTGCGAGTGCCCGCCTGAAACCAGTAAAGCCACAAACGGAAAAGCAGGCGGGTTTTCTTCAAGCAATGGCGCAAGCAAATGCCCTTCTAGGTGATGCACCGCCACGGTAGGCACATTTAAGGCAAACGCCAGTGACTCTGCAATACTAGTACCTACTAACAATGCGCCTGATAAGCCTGGCCCTTGCGTGTAAGCAATACCATCAATATCTTGTAAGTTGATATTGGCATCGCGTAACACCTTTTCTGTGAGTGGCAATACCCGTCTAATGTGGTCGCGCGAGGCAAGCTCTGGCACCACGCCACCATACTCTGCATGTAACGCAACCTGTGAATGCAAGGCGTGCGCTAGTAAACCGCGTTGTGTGTCATAAGCGGCGATGCCAGTTTCATCGCAAGATGATTCAATGCCTAAAACAATCATGATATGTTCAACCTCTTAATATTGATTCGAATTTTAACTGATAATGATTGATTAAATTAAGTTCTGTGGTTAAAATACTCGGCTTTCCAATTGTTTTGGAACCTGTTTGGGTAGTTTTTAACGTAATACCCAGCTATTTTAATTGAGAGAAACTGAATGTCTACAGTACGTGTAAAAGAAAATGAGCCGTTTGACGTTGCATTACGCCGTTTTAAACGCATGATTGAAAAAACTGGTTTGTTAACAGACTTGCGCGCACGCGAGTTCTATGAAAAACCAACTTGGGAACGTAAACGTAAAGCTGCTGCTGCAGTTAAACGTCACTATCGCCGTATTCGTAACCAAACTTTGCCAACAAAATTATATTAATTTGTTGTGCCTGCAATGCATTTGCATTGCGGTGTGGTTGAATAAAGGTGTTTAAATGAGTCTCAAAGCCCGTATCTCAGAAGATATGAAAAACGCAATGCGCGCCAAAGACACTGCGCGTTTGGGTGCAATTCGTTTGCTTCAGGCAGCAATTAAGCAGCGTGAAGTTGATGAGCGCATTGAGCTAGATGACAACCAAGTCATCGAGGCTATTGAGAAAATGCTTAAACAACGCCGTGACTCTATTTCTCAATATGAGGCTGCTAATCGTCAAGATTTAGCAGACGTTGAAAAACAAGAAGTATCGGTGTTGCAAGAATACTTGCCAAAAGCGTTGTCAGAATCTGAGCTTGCTGAAATTTTAAATCAAGTTGTTGCAGATACTGGTGCTTCAGGCATTAAAGACATGAGTAAAGTGATGGCCGCCATTAAGCCGCTTGTGATTGGCAGAGCTGACATGGGTAAAATTTCAGGATTAATTAAATCCAAACTTGGGGCTTGAGCCTAGCTAGTTAGTAAAATAGCCAGTGCATTAATAGGGTAGTAAAAAGGAGCGATACGCTCCTTTTTTCATTTTAGGATATTATCTGAGATTATGATTCCTGAAGAGTTTATCCATGAGTTACTTAATCGCGTTGACATTGTCGATGTGATTGATAAAAGTGTGCCGCTTAAAAAAGCGGGCGCCAATTACATGGCATGCTGCCCATTTCATAATGAAAAATCCCCTTCTTTTACCGTAAGTCCCAGCAAGCAGTTTTACCATTGTTTTGGTTGTGGGGCGCATGGTACGGCCATTAGTTTTGTTATGGAGCACAACGGTTTAGGGTTTATAGAAGCCGTGAATGAGTTGGCAAGTATGGCGGGTATGATTGTGCCTAAGTCTGCGCCAGATGAAGCCAAGCCAAGCGTCAGGGTCATGCCTGGTATGCAAGAGGTGTTGCAACAAGCCTTAAACTATTACCGCATGGCGCTAAAACAATCGCCTCGTGCGATTGAATATTTAAAAGGTCGTGGCCTCAGTGGGCAAGTGGCGGCACGCTTTCAAATGGGTTATGCACCTGATGGTTGGCAAAATTTGCAGACGGTATTTTCAAACTATGATGCAGAAGTATTAGAAACAGTTGGCTTGGTTGTTAAAAACGAGCAAGGCAGAAAGTATGACCGCTTTCGTGACCGCGTCATGTTTCCTATTCATGATAGCAAAGGGCAAGTCATTGGCTTTGGTGGTCGCGTCATTAAGCCAGAAGATACCCCAAAATATTACAACTCACCTGAAACTCCTCTTTTTCAAAAGGGTCATGAACTTTATGGCTTATTTTTAGCGCGTAGAGCCATTCGAGAGGCAGGCAGGGTGCTAGTGGTTGAAGGCTATATGGATGTGGTGGCATTGGCGCAGTATGGTATTGAGTATGCAGTCGCCGCTTTAGGTACGGCTACCACACCTCACCACATTACAAAATTGATGCGCCAAACAGAAGAAATTGTATTTAGTTTTGATGGTGATGGTGCAGGCCAGAAGGCGGCTTGGCGCGCGGCGATGAATGCCTTACCCGTGCTTAAAGACCATGTGCGTTTAAAGTTTTTATTTTTACCGATTGAGCATGACCCAGACAGCTATGTACGCGCTTTTGGTAAAGAGCGATTTGAAGCTGAAGTGGCCGCTGCTATGCCTTTTTCACAATACATTATTCAGCAACTTACGGCAGAAAATCCGCTTAATGCGCCAGAAGATAAAGTGCAATTGATGAATGATGCAGAACCTATTTTAAAGCAATTGCAAGGCGCACCTAGGCTTAGTTTGTTATTGCAAAAGAAAGTAGCAGAACTCGCCAGCGTGTCACTCGACGAGTTGAAATCAAGCTTGGGTTTAAGGGCGACACCAGCCAGTAACCAGCAGCAAACGGCGCGCGCTATGCAACGTGCAAAGCCAATTGCACCTGCTTTGCTTAAACGTTTAATTCAATTAATTTTACAAAAGCCCTCATTAGCACAACAAGTGCCGTTAGCTAATTTGCAAACTGGGCGAGAAGAAGAGGCGATGTTAGAAACTGTTTGTAACACCGCTATGCAATATGAAAATGTAACCCCAGCTATATTGTTGCAGTCACTACAAGGCGTAATGAGTGCTGGTATGTATGCAGAACTAGCCGCAAAAATGATGGAAACAATAAAAGAAGAAGATATTGTGTTGGAATTTAATGGCGCACTAAAACAGCTTGCATCTACATGGGAAAAAACAGCCTCAAATGCCGCTGAAATTTTAAAAATTGCACAAGAAAGAGGCTTGCAAGCCTTAAGTGATGAACAAAAAGCAATTTTACAAGCGAGCACGTGGGGGCACACTAGAAAAGATAATGCAGTTTAAGGTATAATACAGGGTTCTGTGCAGCGAATTACCGTTTGGGGATTTAAGGTCAACATGGCTAAAGATAAAGACAAAGAGTTACTTCAAGAAGAAGTGCAAATCACAGCAAATGATGCAGAAGCGCGCCGCATGCGACTCAAGTCGCTCATTGTGCTTGGTAAAGAGCGCGGTTACTTAACTTACGCTGAAATTAATGACCATTTGCCAGATGATGTGCAAAACTCTGAGCAAATTGACGGCATTATCGCCATGATTAATGACATGGGTATTCAGGTGTATGAAGAAGCACCAGATGCTGAAGTGTTGTTAATGTCAGATGCTACCCCAACCGTAGCTGATGAAGATGCAGTTGAAGAAGCTGAACAAGCCCTATCAACTGTAGACTCTGAGTTTGGCCGCACTACCGACCCAGTGCGTATGTATATGCGTGAAATGGGCACGGTAGACTTGCTGACACGTGAAGGCGAAATTGAAATTGCCAAGCGTATTGAAGATGGCTTAAAACACATGGTGCAAGCCATTGCCGCTTGCCCAACAACCATTGCAGATTTATTAGCCTTGGTAGAAAAAGTTGAAAAAGACGAGCTTAGCGTAGATGATTTGGTTGATGGTCTGATTGACTCTGATATAGGCTTAGATGAAGCCATGGCAGCAGACGAAGAGCCTGAAGAAGAAGACCTAGATGATGAGGATGACGAAGATGATGGTGGCGCAAAAGCAGCGGCTATCTCAGCTGAGGCCTTAGCTAAGTTAAAAGAAGAAGTATTGAGTCGTTTTGCTGTTGTGCGTGCAGCCAATGAAAAAATGACAGCTATACTCGCTGAAAAAGGCTCTCAAAATAAAGAATACCAAACGCTACATGCTTCAATTCTAGAGCAATTAATGGCGTTTCGTTTTTCTGCCAAGCAAGTTGAGGCATTGTGTGAGTCTGTACGTGTAATGGTAGAAGATGTACGCTCACATGAACGCAAAATTATGGACTTCTGCGTTGAAAAAGCAGGCATGCCACGCCCTCACTTCATTAAAGTGTTCCCAGGTAATGAAGTGGATTTATCTTGGATTGAATCAGAGCTTAGTAGCGGCAAACCTTATGTTGAAAAACTAGAACGCCAAAGACACGCTGTGATGGATCAACAGCAACGTTTGCTTGATTTGCAAAACCGTGTGGGTATACCAATTAAAGAGCTTAAAGAAATCAACAAACAAATGACCACTGGCGAAGCCCGTGCCCGCCGTGCTAAACGTGAAATGATTGAAGCTAACTTACGTTTAGTGATTTCGATTGCTAAAAAATATACCAACCGTGGTTTGCAATTCTTAGATTTGATTCAAGAAGGCAATATCGGTTTGATGAAAGCGGTAGATAAATTTGAATATCGCCGTGGTTACAAGTTCTCAACTTATGCTACATGGTGGATTCGTCAAGCGATTACGCGCTCAATTGCTGACCAAGCGCGCACCATCCGTATCCCTGTGCATATGATTGAAACCATCAATAAGATGAACCGCATCAGCCGTCAAATCTTGCAAGAGACTGGTTTAGAACCTGACCCAGCAACATTGGCTGAGAAAATGGAAATGCCAGAAGATAAGATTCGTAAGATTCTTAAAATCAGCAAAGAACCCATTTCTATGGAAACACCGATTGGTGACGATGATGACTCTCATTTGGGTGACTTTATTGAAGATAACACTACGCTGGCACCTATGGATGCGGCTATTTACGCAAGCTTGCGTGATGCTACCAAAGATGTATTGGAGTCACTCACCCCGCGTGAAGCCAAAGTGTTACGCATGCGTTTTGGTATTGAAATGAACACAGACCACACGCTTGAAGAAGTGGGTAAACAATTTGATGTAACACGTGAACGTATTCGTCAAATTGAAGCTAAAGCGCTACGCAAGTTGCGCCACCCAACGCGTTCAGAGCAGTTACGCAGTTTCTTAGAAACAGGTAACGATTAAAACGCTATAATTCTGCTTTCGGCCCCTTAGCTCATGCTTGGTTAGAGCAGCGGACTCATAATCCGTTGGTGCTGTGTTCGACTCACAGAGGGGCCACCATCAAACAAT
>CAYXGE010000081.1:5555-8113 GCA_964464435.1 uncultured Methylophilaceae bacterium | reverse complement strand
TTTCGCTTTCCTGTCGTCATTATCGACGAAGATTTCCGTTCAGAAAACTCATCTGGCCTAGGCATACGTGTGCTGGCTAAAGCTATTGAAGATGAAGGTACAGAAGTTTTGGGTGTTACCAGCTATGGTGACTTGACCTCTTTTGCGCAGCAACAAAGCCGTGCATCAGCTTTTATTTTGTCGATTGACGATGAAGAAATTGTTGAAGAAAAACCAGAAGCGATAGAGCAACTACGGAGCTTTGTGACGGAAATTCGCTACCGTAATGAAGAGATTCCTATCTTCTTGCATGGTGAAACACGCACCAGCCGGCATATTCCTAACGATGTACTGCGGGAGTTGCATGGCTTTATTCACATGAATGAAGACACCCCTGAGTTTGTGGCACGTTTGATTATTCGCGAGGCTAAAGCCTATTTAGATAGTCTGCCGCCGCCATTCTTTAAGGCGCTGACGCATTATGCCGCAGATGGCTCTTACTCATGGCACTGCCCTGGCCACTCTGGTGGTGTGGCGTTTTTAAAATCGCCCGTTGGGCAAATGTTTCACCAGTTTTTTGGTGAAAACATGCTCCGTGCCGACGTATGTAATGCGGTAGATGAACTAGGGCAATTGCTCGACCACACAGGCCCAGTAGCCGCGTCTGAGCGCAATGCGGCGCGTATTTATAATTGTGACCATTTGTACTTTGTGACTAACGGCACCTCTACCTCTAACAAAATGGTGTGGAACAGCACCGTTGCACCAGGCGATGTGGTGGTGGTAGACCGTAACTGCCATAAGTCTGTATTGCACTCTATTATTATGACAGGCGCAGTGCCTGTATTTTTAATGCCAACCCGTAACCACTTTGGGATTATTGGGCCGATTCCAAAAAGTGAGTTTGCTTGGGAGCAAATTCAAAAGAAAATCGACCGCAACCCATTTATTTTAGATAAAAATGCTAAACCACGTGTGCTTACTATCACACAATCTACTTACGATGGCGTGCTATACAACGTTGAAGAAATCAAAGAAATGCTCGATGGCAAAATTGACACCTTGCACTTTGACGAAGCATGGTTGCCACACGCCACTTTCCACGATTTTTATGGGGATTATCACGCGATTGGTGAAGGCCGTCCGCGTTGTAAAGAGTCGATGGTGTTCTCAACGCAATCCACACACAAATTGTTGGCTGGCTTAAGCCAAGCTTCACAGATTTTGGTGCAAGATGCCGAAAACAATAAACTCGACCGTGACATTTTTAATGAAGCTTACTTAATGCATACCTCAACCAGCCCTCAATATTCGATTGTGGCGAGTATTGATGTGGCTGCCGCCATGATGGAAGCGCCGGGCGGCACTGCCTTGGTTGAAGAGTCGATTATGGAGGCCTTAGATTTCCGCCGTGCGATGCGCAAGGTAGATGAAGAATGGGGCGCTGACTGGTGGTTTAAGGTATGGGGGCCAAATGACCTCTCTGAAGAAGGTATTGAAGAGCGCGAAGCTTGGATGCTAAAAGCCAATGAAAGCTGGCATGGTTTTGGTAACTTGGCAGAAGGCTTTAACATGCTTGACCCGATTAAAGCCACCATTATTACCCCAGGCTTAGATATTGATGGCGACTTTTCTGAAGAATTTGGTATTCCTGCAGCAATTGTTACCAAATACTTAGCTGAACACGGTGTTATTGTTGAAAAAACAGGCTTGTACTCATTTTTTATCATGTTCACTATCGGCATTACTAAAGGCCGCTGGAACACCATGGTAGCGGCTCTACAGCAATTTAAAGATGACTACGATAAAAACCAACCGCTATGGAAAGTGCTTCCTGAGTTTGTGCAAAAAAATCCTCGCTACGAGCGCATGGGCTTACGTGATTTGTGCACACAAATTCATGAAGTGTATAAACAAAACGATGTTGCGCGTTTAACCACAGAGATGTATTTATCTGATATGGTGCCAGCCATGAAGCCAACTGATGCGTTTGCTAAAATGGCACATCGAGAGATTGAACGTGTGCCAATTGATGAGCTAGAAGGCCGTATTACCGCTGTGTTGCTTACGCCATACCCACCAGGCATTCCTTTATTAATTCCGGGTGAGCAATTTAACCAAATTATTATGCGCTACTTAAAATTTGCGCGTGAATTTAATGAACGCTTTCCTGGTTTTGAAACCGATGTACATGGCTTGGTTAAACAAACCATAGATGGCAAATCTACCTACTATGTAGATTGCGTTGCACAATAAGCCCGCCTTGGATTATAAGTTGTAACCCAAACGGGCTATTGAAGTTAATCTGAATTAACCCGATAATCTACTTATAAATTAACTGCTTCGGTACGCATGACAACATCATCATTGCTAAAATCTGTGACGCTAGCCACACTGCTACTAAGCATTGGCGGCTTAGTTACGCCTGTATTAGCAGAAGAGTCTGTAACTCAGGAAATCACGCCTATAGCTCAGACTACCATTGAATCAGTTGAGCCAACGACTGAAATTGCCGTTGAAACCGTAGCAAAACCCGCCCAAGACTCACCAGTGGCAGCCGAAACAAGCACCGCTAAAAG
>CAYXGE010000081.1:0-5455 GCA_964464435.1 uncultured Methylophilaceae bacterium | reverse complement strand
AAAGCCGCTAGAGATGAGAATGATGCAAATGCACAATTTGCCTTAGGCTGGCTGTATACCAATGGGCGTGGTGTAGAAAAAAATGAAGATGTAGCTGCCATGTTTTTTAAAATGGCCGCAGACCAACAGCATGCGAGCGCGCAATCTTGGCTAAAGAATAGCAAAGGCAACCCTAGCTTAGCCAGCCTGCCTAATTGTATGTTGCCAGACCCGCCCACTCATATTGCGAGCGTGCATCAAGAGGAAAGAGAACTTGCGACAGAAAAAAGAGAGGCCAAAGCTTTTTATACCAAAGGGCCAATTCATAAAATCGTCAGCAAAATTGCACCGGAGTTTCAAATTGATACCGATTTGGTGATGGCATTTATTGCAGTAGAGTCTGGGTTTAATCCACTTGCAACTTCACCCAAAAATGCACAAGGGTTAATGCAGTTAATTCCTGAAACTGCCGCACGTTTTAATGTAAAAGATGCTTATAATCCAGAACAAAATGTTAAAGGTGGTATGAGTTATATTCGCTGGTTACTTGCCCATTTTAAAGGTGATTTAGAGCTGGTAGCCGCTGCTTATAATGCGGGTGAAAATGCCGTGATTAAATACAAAGGCATACCACCATACCCAGAGACGCAGGCTTACGTAAAAAAAATCATTTCACTTTACGGCGCAAGATTTCACCCATATCAAGCCTCGCTTGGCGTCAAACCAGCCTTTATTCAGGCTAGTGCAAGTGAAGCTTGGCCTAAAACTAATCGCACTAAACCCTAAAATTTAGCGTTGATAGGTCAGATAATGAAAGACAAGTCCATTATCTGATTGATGGGTTTCACGCGCTGTTGCTTTCCAAATATTTAAATCAATTTCAGGAAAAAAAGCATCTCCCTCAACGGCTAATTCAATTTCAGTCACATACAGTTTATTGGCAACCTTGAGTGCGTCTTGGTAAAGCTCGGCACCGCCAATCAAAAAAATCTCATCATCACGTGCACACATTTTTATAGCTTGCTTGAGTGAGTTTGCTATAAGCGCCCCTTCAACTGCATAATTTGCATTACGGGTCACGATAACTGTGGTCCTGCCAGGCAATAATCGCCCTAGTGATTCATAGGTTTTACGCCCCATCACAATATGGTGTCCCATGGTGAGTGCACGAAATCTTTTAAGGTCTTCTGGCAAATGCCAAGGTAGCGTATTATGAATACCTATGACGCGATTACGTGCCATGGCCACAATGATAGAAAGTGTTGTCATATGTTTATTATACTTGATGCAATTTACAGTTTAAGTAATCACGTTGAGTTTTAATTTGCGCATCGTTTATCCAAAATCATTATTTAAGCTTTTGTTGCTTGGCTTTGCACTTGCCATTCTGCCGCTGTTGTACGCATTTGCAAACACCTCTAGGCAGTTAGATCAATTGGCAGAACAAAGCCGTATTACGCTTGACCACGCTACTCAATCCACCCGTGCCAGCCATGTCTTGCTAGAACAAATTAGACTGATGGAACGCAGTGCTCGCCAATATTTTGTATTTCAAGATGCGGCGTTGCTTGATAACTATCGGCATGCGCATGATAAATTTTCTAACTCCCTTGAAACGTTGTCACGGCTTGATACCGCGCAACAACAAAAAGAGGCTATTCAAGCTATTAAAATGCATGAGCTTCTTTTGTTTAAACATATTACTGATTCACAGCAAATATCAATTGCAGATGAATCAACACTCAAAGATATAGCGACGCTATCGCTTCAAGGTGAAGCCATTCTCATCAAAAATAACCAAGTGATAGACCTTGCCGCTGCTGAGCTTGCCGCAAAAGCAGCAAGTACGCAACAGCTCATGTTTTGGCAAACACTTACTTTGATTCCAGTAGCCATAATAATTGCGCTAGTAGTTGCGTTTTTAATCGTTCGCCCAATACGTCGTATGGACAGCGCCATCCATCATCTTGGTCAAGGCAAGTATGACAAATCTATCCAAATCGATGGTCCTGGCGATATTAAAATATTAGGTGAACGTTTGGATTGGCTCAGGCAACAATTAGCAGACTTAGATGCGCAAAAGCAACGGTTTTTACGTCATGTTTCGCATGAATTAAAAACGCCGCTCACCGTCATACGTGAAGGTAGTGAGCTATTACATGACCAAATTGGTGGACAACTGAATCCACAACAACTCGAAATTGCTGCTATTTTGCGCGAAAATAGCCTACGTTTACAGAAGATGATAGAAAACTTATTAAACTTTACAGCGGCGCAGCACCAAACACTTAAACTCAATTTGAGTCAGGTCAACCTGCTAGAAGTGTTGGAAGAGGTGATGTCGCAGTACGCACTAACGATTGACAACAAGCAGTTAAATATTTTAAGAAACTTTAGCGGTTCGCAAACCTATGTATTGACAGCAGATAAAGATAAAATCAATACTATTTTAGATAACTTAATTTCAAATGCGGTGAAATATTCGCCAGATCATGGGCAAATTGCCATCAAAATAGCAAATGAAGATCAATTTATCATAGTAGATGTGCAAGATGATGGCATTGGCATCTCAGCCAAAGACAAAGCGCATATTTTTGCGCCATTTTATCGCGGACAACATGAGCAAGAGAGCTTAGTGGGTGGCACAGGCTTAGGGCTATCAATCACCCGAGAATATATTGAAGCGCACGGTGGTGATATTAGTTTATTAGAGTCTCCTCAAGGCGCGCTCTTTCGCGTCCGTCTTCCGCTGCATGCCATTGAAGGTACATCCTTAATATGAAAAAACTCTATCTTATTGTCATGCTATTGTTAATTTCAGGGTGTAATCTGATACCGAAAAAAGTGACGAATAAGCCCATTGATACCCCTCAAGAAAAAACAGTGAGCCCAACAAAAGAGGTGCCAACCCCGCAAGCTAGCATGCTTGATTACATTTCTAGTTTTAGCAAACTGTCTGCTAATCAGCAAAAGTTGGAGTTTAATGAAGTATTATCCGCATCTCAAAAAGACAAGAATAATGTTGTGTTACGAATGAAACTCGCTATTATGTATGCCTTACCAAACAGCCGTATACAAGATTCAAATAAGGCTTTATCCATGATTAACGAGCTACAAAAGACAAATTGGATGAGGCCTGAAAATGAACAAATTATCAACCTGATGCGAGAAATTGCAGTTGCCTCTCAAAGGGATAATCAGAAGTCTAAAGAGGATCAAAAACGTATTGATAGCATGCAACAAAAAAATGAGCAATTATTGCAACAAAACATACAGCTTGAGCAAAAGCTTGAAGCTTTAAAGCGAATTGAAAAAACCATGGTAGACCGTGACCAAGGAGTTAAAAAATGAACCTTGCCATAGCCAGTGCGCCATTACGCAATAGCCAACATACTAGCGCCCATGTGCTTGCCGTAGATGATGATATCGATATTTTAAAATTACTGGCGATGCGCCTGCAAGCAGCTGGTTATGAAGTGAGCAAGGCCACTAGCGCCAGTGAAGCGCTAGGCCTTATTGCCATGCGCCGCCCCGATTTAGTCATTAGTGACTTACGCATGCCAGAAATGAGTGGCATGGATTTATTTAAGGTGATTCATAAAAATGACCCTGCACTACCCGTGATTATGCTCACCGCCCACGGCTCAATTCCAGATGCAGTGAATGCAACGCAACAAGGCGTATTTGGGTTTTTAACCAAACCATTTGATAGCAAAACTTTACTTAGCCAAGTTGAAGCGGCGCTTAGAGTTTCTGCTGGAAGCCAACCACCGCAAGAAGAACAAGAAAGCACAAACGATTGGCGTGCGGCCATTATTACGCACAGTCCACAAATGGAGAACCTACTTGGGCAAGCCAAGCTCATGGCAGCATCAGACGCCAGCGTGCTCATACAAGGTGAAAGTGGCACTGGTAAAGAACTATTGGCTAGAGCGATTCATCAAGCTAGTGCAAGACATGAGCGTGCTTTTATTGCGCTCAATTGCGGTGCTATGCCTGAAGCCTTATTAGAATCTGAACTGTTTGGTCATAGCAAAGGTGCGTTTACTGGCGCGATTCGAGACCACAAAGGCTTATTTGAAACAGCGCATGGCGGCACGCTTTTTTTAGATGAAATTGGCGATATGCCTATCACGCTGCAAGTTAAACTATTACGTGCCTTACAAGAACGCATCATTCGCCCTGTGGGCTCAAATAGCAATATAGCGGTTGATGTACGAGTGATTTCCGCTACACATAAAAACTTAACGCAGGAAATGAAAGAGGGACGCTTTAGAGAGGATTTGTACTACCGCATCAATGTCGTCAACTTAAACATTCCCAGCCTTGCTAGCCGCAGAGAAGATATTAGCCTGCTTGCTAATAGCTTTTTACAAGCCATTAGCAAAAAATATAAAAAGAAAATCAATGGATTTTCACCTGAGGCGACTGAAACGCTTATTTCTGCCCCATGGCCAGGCAATGTTCGTCAGTTACAAAACATTGTTGAACAATCCATTGTGCTTAGCACCACGCCTATTATTCCAGCCTCACTGGTACAAAAAGCATTGCATGATGATATTGGCGGCATTATGCCATTTGAAACCGCCAGAAAGAATTTTGAACGTGATTACTTGGTAAAACTGCTTAAAGCTACCAATGGCTCGGTTACTCAAGCTGCTAAGTTAGCGCAACGTAATAGAACCGAGTTTTACAAACTACTACAACGCCATGAACTTACGCCAGGTTTATTTAAAGAAGATGCCGACAAGACAAGCACGACTGACTAAACTGCAACGGGCGCTTTAATCGCTGGGTAAGGGTCGTAGTTTTCTAAAGTAAAATCTTCAAACTTAAAGCCAAAAATATCTTTCACTTCTGGGTTTAAGCGCATGGTGGGAAGCGCACGTGGCGTGCGTGAAAGTTGCTCTTTCACTTGATCCATGTGGTTAGAGTAAATATGTGCATCGCCAAGCGTGTGTACAAAATCGCCTAATTTCAAACCACATACTTGTGCGACCATCATTGTCAGCAAAGCATAGCTTGCGATGTTAAATGGCACACCAAGAAAAATATCCGCACTGCGTTGATAAAGTTGGCATGAGAGCTTACCATCTGCCACATAAAACTGAAAAAACGCATGGCAAGGCGGCAACTTCATTTGGTCAACATCGGCTACGTTCCAAGCAGACACAATTAAACGACGAGAATCAGGGTTCTTTTTAATTTGCTCAACCACCTGCGTAATTTGGTCGATTGATTCTCCGTTAGGCTTAGGCCAATTACGCCATTGGTAGCCATACACAGGGCCTAAATTACCATTTGCATCGGCCCATTCATCCCAGATACTCACGCCATTTTCTTTAAGGTAGGCAATATTGGTACTACCTTGCAAAAACCACAACAACTCATGAATAATCGACTTTAAATGCACCTTTTTAGTCGTGAGTAGTGGAAAGCCCTCCTCCAAATTAAAACGCATTTGGTAACCAAATAC
>CAYXGE010000080.1:1600-8152 GCA_964464435.1 uncultured Methylophilaceae bacterium | reverse complement strand
GTTTCGTCTTTGCCAGTTGGCACACTTTCATGTGGCAAGTTAGGCACATTTAGCATAATGTCTTGAAGCTTAGCTTGAATATCGCTAAGTTTGATTTCTGCGGCTTTTAACTCGTCACCCAAGCCTGCCACTTCTGCCATAATGGCAGACACATCTTCACCTTTTGATTTAGCAATACCAATACTCTTAGAGGCCGCATTGCGCTTAGCTTGTAGGGCTTCTGTGTTGGTTTGTATCGTTTTACGTTCAGTTTCAAGCGCACGAAATGCCTCCGCTGGAAAATCAAATTTGCGTGCTTTTAATCGCGCCACTACTTGGTCTAAGTCTTTTCTTAACTCTTGAATATCTAACATTTGATTTCTCTATTTCTTCGCTTTTTTGTCTAGTTCACGCAGATGCGCCAATTTATCTGCTATTTTACCTTCCAAACCGCGTGGTGTGGGTTCATAAAACTGCATAGCAGGCAAATCTTCAGGAAAATAATGCTCGCCTGCCGCATAAGCATCGGGCTCGTTATGCGCATAACGGTACTCTTTGCCATAATTTAAGGCTTTCATCAGCTTGGTCGGTGCATTTCTTAAGTGCAAAGGTACGGCACGCGATTTATCTTGCGCCACAAAGGCCTTGGCTTGATTATAGGCCATATAGGCGGCATTGCTTTTGGCCGCTACCGCACAATAAATCACCGCATTACTTAACGCTAATTCACCTTCTGGTGAACCTAGGCGCTCATAAATTTGGCAGGCTTCTAATGCCATGGTTTGCGCACGCGGGTCGGCAATCCCTATATCCTCAATTGCCATACGCACAATCCGTCTACCTAAATATAAAGGGTCAGCACCACCATCTAGCATACGTAAAAACCAATATAGGGCGGCATCTGGGTTAGAGCCGCGCACCGATTTATGCATGGCAGAAATTTGGTCGTAAAAGGCTTCACCACCTTTGTCAAAACGGCGCAATTTACTGGCCATATTAGCCTGTAAAAATGCCTCGTCTATCTCAGTCACTTGGGCAGAAATTGCACTATGCAATAAGCCTTCTACAAAATTAAGCAAGCGTCTTGCATCGCCATCAGCATAGGCCAACACTTGCTCTTGCACATCTGCTGTAAGGTGAATATTAGCGCCCATGGCTTGCTTAGCGCGCTCAAGTAATAATGCTAACTCAGCCTCAGATAAGGCACTTAACACAAACACCTGTGCCCGACTCAGTAGCGCACTATTCACTTCAAACGATGGGTTTTCTGTGGTTGCGCCAATAAAGGTAATGAGGCCGCTTTCAACAAACGGCAAAAATGCATCTTGCTGACCTTTATTAAAACGATGTACCTCATCTACAAATAAAATGGTTTTACGGCCTGTTTGTTGCAGTGTGTGCTCTGCACGCTCTACCGCTTCTCTAATATCTTTAATACCTGAAAGTACCGCTGATAATGGGATAAACTCTGCATCGGCAGTATTGGCAATGAGTCTAGCCAAAGTGGTTTTACCCACGCCCGGAGGGCCCCATAAAATCATCGAGGGCAACTTGCCAGACTCAAATGCACGACGCAAAGGCTTACCTTCACCTAACAAGTGCGTTTGGCCAACCACCTCGTTGATGGTTTTAGGACGTAGCTGCTCTGCTAATGGCGCTTGTGGTTGCTGCGGTGCAAAAAGACCTGTCAAAAGTGTTCCTTATAAACAGTTAACATTTCTAGGTTTAAAAATAAAAATGCGAGCTTAGCCCGCATTTTAGTGAAATAAACATCAATAGAACAGAATAAGTTTTATATTGTTAATTAGTCTTATACAAACTCCATCTTTAATAAATTCAGCAACACCTTTGAAATTACAAATTTAATATTAGCGATTAACATCACAAGAAAACTTTATAGATGTTTTCCAGTTTTTCAGACAATTTAATGCTAATTAAATTTTTTTGTCTACTCACCCACAATGTCAGCACCAGCAGGCGGTTTAAAATTAAACAGTTGGTTATCTAGTTTTGGGTTGCGCTCTAGTTTAGAAAAATGAATAGAAGTGGTATTGCCAAAATTATCATGCAACTGCATTTTTTCTAAGTCGTTTTTTTTAAAGCCTAAATAAATTTTTTCAAACCCACTATCGGGATCTTTTGCTGTCGCAATTACCCAAGCTAAGTTGTCTTGACGCGTTTCATTTTTGATATCAAAACTTTGCTCAATATCTTTACTTCCAGCCAACAATGCCGCCGGGCTATTACCTAGCGCCTTGCCTATCGGCCTTACGGTTACTTGGTTAAGTTCTGGGTCATGCAACCAAACGCGTGTGCCGTCACCCACAATTTGCTGCACATACGGCTTGTTGTAATCCCATCTGAATTTTCCTGCACCCTCAATTTGGCGTTGAATCGCCATTGAACCTGTGACCTCTTGCACCTTATTACCTTTAGCATCAACCACCGTTTGCTGAAACTGGGCACGCATGGCTTTGGTATCTTTTAAAAAGGCACGAAATTGCTCAAGCCCAGCGGCATTTGCAAAGTTAGTAAAAAATACTAAAAACAAGCATAGTGCTTTTAAAACCATCAAATTTTTACACCTTTATCAATAAATCTCATCATAAAAATAGCTAGTCATTTGCAGGCGCAATGACTTCACGATTACCATTGCTTTGCATTGCAGATACCAAGCCAGCACGTTCCATATCTTCTATTAACCTTGCGGCGCGGTTATAGCCAATACGCAACTGGCGTTGTACAGAAGAGATTGAAGCACGTCGGGTTTTAAGCACAATAGCAACGGCTTCATCATACAAGGGGTCAGTTTCGCCACCACTTTCTCCAACCTCACCTAATTCTGCACCAGCCTCGGCTTCACCAGTCAAAATACCTTCAATATAATTAGGTTCACCTAATGATTTAATATGTTCAACCACACGATGCACTTCTGCATCGGAGACAAACGCCCCATGAATACGCATAGGATTACTGGTGCCTGGTGGTTGATATAACATATCACCTTGACCTAATAACGCTTCAGCGCCCATTTGGTCTAATATGGTGCGTGAATCAATCTTGCTAGAGACTTGAAATGCCACTCTGGTGGGCACATTAGCTTTAATAAGCCCTGTAATCACATCTACAGATGGTCGCTGTGTTGCTAACACTAAATGGATGCCGCAAGCGCGCGCTTTTTGCGCTAACCGTGCAATCAGTTCTTCTACTTTTTTGCCCACGACCATCATTAAATCAGCTAATTCATCAATTACCACCACAATCAGCGGCATTTCTTCTAGTGGCTCTGGACTATCTGGCGTGAGCGTAAAAGGATGCGGAATACTTGTGCCTTCTTTTTTGGCCTCTTTAATTTTTTGGTTATAGCCTGCCAAGTTGCGAACGCCCAATACTGACATCAATTTATAACGACGCTCCATCTCAGCCACACACCAATTAAGTGCACTTGCCGCTTGACGCATATCGGTCACCACGGGTGCCAACAAATGCGGTATGCCGTCATACACAGAAAGCTCAAGCATTTTAGGGTCAATTAGAATCAGGCGTACTTTGTCTGCTTCTGACTTGTACAACAAACTTAAAATCATGGCGTTAATAGCTACAGACTTACCAGAACCCGTAGTACCGGCAACTAGCACGTGTGGCATTTTGGCTAAATCTGCCACCACAGGGTGCCCCGCAATGTCTTTGCCCATGGCTATAGCAAGTGGCGAATTGGTATCTGCGTATACTTGTGAACCTAAAATTTCAGATAAAAATACAATTTGGCGTTTGGGGTTGGGTATCTCTAGGCCCATACAGGTTTTGCCTGGAATGGTTTCGACAACTCGCACGCTTACTACGGACAATGCACGTGCTAAATCTTTAACTAAATTAGTGACTTGGCTACCTTTAACCCCTGCCGCTGGCTCTAACTCATAACGTGTAATCACTGGGCCTGGCAAAGCGGTTAATACTTTGACTTCTATGCCAAAATCTTTTAATTTTCGCTCAATCAAGCGCGAGGTAAAGTCTAAGGTTTCTACCGATTGCACTTCTACCTCGCCTTTAGCCTCATCTAGCAAATGCAAGGGTGGTAGTGGCGTATCAGGCAAGCTTTCAAACAATGCCACTTGACGTTCTTTTTCAACACGCTCACTTTTGGCAATTTCTATCACAGGTTTTTCTATTTGAATTGGTGGGCGTTCTTCTTGGCGTTTACGTTCGTTATCCACATACTCGGCGCGTTGCTGTTCTGCCACTTTACCAAGTTTGCGGTCTTGCATGTCTTGCCATTGCTCTAACATCCAAACATAAGCAATTTCTAGGCAAGTGCCTACCTTTTCTGTAATTAAAATCCAAGACCAACCCGTAAACATACTAAACCCTACCGCTGCTAATAAAAGCAACAACATGGTAGAGCCAGTAAACCCTAATAGACCCCTGAGTAAATTATCAATCACGGTGCCAAGCATGCCACCAGGCTCAGGCGACAATGGCAAGTTTGCTGGCAGTTGTGTCAAATGCCCAGCCTCTAATGTGGCTGAAGCTATCAGTAACATAACAAATCCAATCACATTAAATAGCAAAATTGGACGCTCACTATTAGCAACCACTTCAAGCCGCAAGTAAACAAGCCACATGGCATAAAACGCAAACACAACAAACCACCACGCTGAAAATCCAAATAAATACAACAACATATCTGAAATATAAGCTCCAGCAACACCACCCGCATTTACAACTGGCGTGCCATCGCTGGCGCTGTGTGACCATGAGGGGTCAAAGCGATGATAAGTATACAAAATTAGAGTGAGATAACTACCCACTGTCACCAATCCCAACCACCATGCTTCTTTAACTAAACTCGCGTGGCGCGGGTTTTTGGGTTGCAATTCGGGCTTGATAATGCGGCCATTGCTGACGCTATTTTTTTTCTGAAAAAACAAGATCGTTAAAAGCCTTATGTGAGCTTAAAGATGAGTGTGATTATAGCAGGCTGTTATAAAACGCCAACGTGTATTGTATGAACAAAAGTAAAGATGAATAACTCAGCATAAGCGCGTAAAATATAAATTTTATTGATGTGGTTGCAAGCTTAATCAAATCATGACGCTTACAGAGTTGAAATATATTGTTGCCGTTGCAAAAGAGCGCCATTTTGGACGCGCGGCTAAAACTTGCCATGTGAGCCAACCGACCTTAAGTGTTGGCATTAAAAAATTAGAAGATGAGCTTGGTTTGGCGCTATTTGAGCGTGGCACTAATGACGTGACCCCCACAGCAGTGGGCGAGCTAATTATTACACAAGCAACCAAAATTTTAGAAGAAGCCCAAGTCATTAAAGAAATTGCTATACAAAGTGGTGACCCGTTAGCGCACCCACTTCGACTTGGTGCAATTTTTACTATTGGGCCTTATGTGCTACCAAGAATATTGCCAATATTGCGTAAAACCGCGCCTAACATGCAGTTAATTATTAAAGAAAGTTATACCGCTAGCCTTAGAGAAGACCTCAAGCAAGGCAAGCTAGATGCGATTATTATTTCTTTGCCTTTTTCTGAGCCAGGAATAGTCACACTGCCACTTTATGATGAGCCATTTAAACTTGCCATGCCTGCAGACCATGCTTGGGCAAATAAATCCAGTATTGATGTCACGTCTATTGGCGATGAGACTGTACTGTTATTAGGTGCTGGGCACTGTTTTCGAGACCAAGTCCTTAAGTTTTGTCCACAACTCAGTAAAACGCAAACTGCCACTGGCATGCAACAAACGCTAGAAGGTAGCTCACTTGAGACCATACGCTACATGGTGGCTTCAGGCGTAGGTATGACGATATTGCCGTCTTCAGCCTGCCTGCCTACAAGAGAAGAAAACACCATGCTGATGTTTAAATCCTTTTCAGCGCCACAACCTTCAAGAAAAGTAGCGCTGGCGTGGCGGGCAAGTTTTCCTAGGCCTCAAGCCATTGAAATGGTGAAACGCGCCATTTTGAGTGCCAATATTGCTGACACTACGCCAGTGAACTAAAACAGATTTTACAGTCATATATATTGGCTATTAAGCCTATATAATGAATTAATTTGAAGCCAAAAGCGATTCAAGCTAACATCATTTTTCAACAATCATTCACTGATTAAGGAGTAAAATATGGATATTGGCATTCAAGAAAAAGACCGTAAGAAAATTGCTGAAGGCTTATCAAAACTGCTTGCGGACACCTATACATTATATTTAAAAACGCACTATTTTCACTGGAACGTTACTGGGCCAATGTTTAATACCTTGCATTTAATGTTTGAGACCCAATATACAGAATTAGCACTGGCTGTAGATGCAGTTGCTGAGCGTATTCGTTCATTAGATGTGTACGCGCCTGGTACTTATAGCCAGTTTGCCAAACTCACCTCGATTAAAGAGGCGGATGGTGTGCCCAAAGCCAACGACATGATTAAAGAGTTAGTAGCAGGACATGAAGCCGTGGTAAGAACAGCACGCTCAGTTTTTCCTGTGGTTGAAAAAGCGGGTGATGAAGCCAGTGCAGATATTTTAACGCAACGTTTACAAGTGCATGAAAAGACAGCTTGGATG
>CAYXGE010000080.1:0-1500 GCA_964464435.1 uncultured Methylophilaceae bacterium | reverse complement strand
AAAAGACAGCTTGGATGTTGCGTAGTTTGTTAGAAAAAAATTAAGTTAAATTAGGAGCTTTACATGGCAACAAAACACGCCCACCTGCTTATTTTAGGTTCTGGCCCAGCAGGTTATTCTGCCGCCGTTTATGCTGCGCGCGCTAACCTTAAGCCAGTGCTTATTACTGGCATTGCGCAAGGTGGCCAACTGATGACCACCACAGAAGTGGACAATTGGCCTGCAGATGCCGACGGTGTAATGGGCCCTGAACTCATGGCCCGTTTCGAGAAACACGCGACACGCTTTAATACCGAAATGATTTTTGATCATATTCACACCACGCATCTTAAAGAAAAACCGATTCGCTTAGTGGGCGACAGCGGAGAGTACACCTGCGATGCCTTGATTATTGCCACTGGTGCCAGCGCTAAATATTTGGGTATTCCATCTGAAGAAGCGTTTTCTGGCAAAGGCGTTTCTGCCTGCGCCACCTGCGACGGATTTTTCTATCGCAATCAAGATGTTGCAGTGATTGGTGGTGGCAATACAGCTGTTGAAGAAACTCTGTATTTAGCTAATATCGCTAATAAAGTCACCTTGGTTCACCGCCGTGATAAATTTAAAGCTGAAGCCATTTTGGTAGATAAACTGATGGAACGTGTGAAAGAAGGCAAGGTAGTGCTAGAGACGTTCCAGACGCTAGATGAAGTGTTGGGCGACGCCACAGGCGTAACAGGTATGCGCATTAAAGATGTGAATACTGGCAGCACCAAAGACATTGCGCTCAAAGGCGTGTTTATTGCCATTGGCCACAAACCAAATACTGACATTTTTGAAGGCCAACTCGAGATGGAAGGCGGTTATATTGTGACGCAAGCAGGTCGTAATGGTAACTTTACAGCCACCAGCGTACCCGGCGTATTTGCCGCAGGCGATGTACAAGACCATATATACCGCCAAGCGGTTACCAGCGCTGGCACAGGTTGCATGGCAGCGCTTGATGCAGAACGCTATTTAACCAATTTAAAATAGCCTGCTCATTAATTTAAAAAGCGTACATAGGTACGCTTTTTTTTCGTTAGAATAGACCATATGGCAAATGCTGATGAAAAAGACCTAGACGATGTACGGCTTTTTAAAGAAGCCGTTAAAGGCGCACGCCCTGTCAAAGTCTCACGCCTTGCCCATACGCCACAAAAACCCAAACCTATTCCTAAACAGCTTATTCGTGATGAACGTCAAGCATTAGTAGATTCACTAAGCGACCACTATATTCCAGCCCATGAACTAGAAAGTGGAGAAGAACTGCTTTACTTACGTGAGGGACAATCTCCCATTGTATTAAGTAAGCTACGCAAAGGGCATTGGGTAGTGCAAGCCAGCATTGATTTGCATGGCTTAATTGCCGATGAGGCACGCGCTTATGTGTCTGAATTTATTTCAGAATGCAAAAAACGTGGCATTCGTTGCGTGCGCATTGTGCATGGCAAAGGCTTAGGCTCAAGAAACCGCGAACCC
>CAYXGE010000079.1:0-8554 GCA_964464435.1 uncultured Methylophilaceae bacterium | reverse complement strand
CCCACGACAAACGGATTAAAAGTCCGCTGCTCTACCAGCTGAGCTAACACCCCATAAACTGTTGCAGTTTTATTAACTGCTCGAAAGGGCGCAATTATCCAGAAATATGCGCTTCACGTCAATGAAAAAATGGCTTTATTTAGTTAATTTTTTTATCCTAATTTTTTCACAATTTATATGACTAAGATTTCTGAAAAAAGTGCAAATCATGCGTAAAATTACACTATGAATATTTATCCACTAATTAAGCCTTTTTTGTTTCAGATGGAAGCTGAAAAGGCTCACGATATCACGTTGAAGTCGTTAAAACTTGCTAATCAATTAGGTTTGTTATCATTATTTTCTAATCAGGTTAAAACTAAGCCAACCCGTGTGATGGGAATAGAGTTTCCTAATATGGTAGGTTTAGCGGCTGGCTTGGATAAAAATGGCGCTTATATTGATGGTTTGGCGGCTTTAGGCTTTGGTTTTATTGAAATTGGCACTACCACCCCTCGCCCGCAACTTGGCAACCCTAAGCCGCGTTTATTTAGGGTGAAAGACGCACAGGGGATTATTAACCGTTTTGGCTTTAATAATTTGGGTGTCGATGCGTTGATAGAAAATGTTAAGGCATCGAAATTTCAAGGTGTGTTAGGCATTAATATTGGTAAAAACTTTGATACACCGAATGAAAAAGCGATTGATGATTATTTGATTTGTATGCGTAAGGTATATGCATATGCCAGCTATATTACGGTCAATATTTCATCGCCCAATACTAAGAATTTACGCCAACTACAAGAAAAAGAAGCCTTGGATATGTTACTGGCTACGCTTAAGGCAGAGCAAGAAGCGTTAACACAGCAACATGGGCGGTATGTGCCAATTGCGTTAAAAATTGCACCTGATTTAGATGCCTTACAAATTGCAGAGATTGCTAGTTTACTTAAACAGCACCAAATGGATGCTGTGATTGCAACTAACACGACGCTTTCTCGAGAGGGTGTTGATGGGCTAGAAAATGCTACAGAGACTGGTGGGTTATCTGGAGCGCCTGTGCGAGAAAAATCAACTCATGTCATTGCGGCTTTATCCCAAGCATTGGCGGAAGAGGTGCCTATTATTGGTGTTGGGGGTATTTTATCTGCAACAGATGCTCGGGAAAAAATTTCGGCTGGAGCTAGTTTAGTTCAGGTGTATAGCGGTTTGATATACAAAGGCCCTGATTTAGTGAGTGAGATTAGTGCTGCGTTAAGTTAGGCAATGTCCCTACCCGTCCTTTATTCATATCGTCGTTGTCCTTATGCCATGCGCGCACGTATGGCCTTGCACTATGCACAAGTGAAGGTGGAAATACGTGAAATCGCTTTGCGTGATAAGCCCGCCCATATGTTAGCCATTTCCCCCAAGGGGACTGTACCAGTTTTGCAGCTATCAAATGGACAAGTGCTAGAGCAAAGCTTGGATATTATGCAATGGGCGCTTAAACAGTATGATCCTGATGACTGGACTTTGGCTGAGTTAAAAGAAGATTCACAAGCCTTAATTAATGAAAATGATGGGGCTTTTAAACGTGCCCTAGATCGATATAAATACCCAGAACGCTATCCAGAGTTCACGCAATTAGAATATCGCTTACAAGGTGAAGCATTTTTACAAAAGCTTGAGCATTTACTAGAAATAAATCACTATTTGCTAGCAACACGGCTAAGTATTGCTGATATCGCAATTTTTCCGTTTATTCGACAATTTGCAGCGGTGGATGCAGATTGGTTTGCGCAAGCGCCTTACTCTAAACTCCGAGCTTGGCTTACTGGTTTGGTTGAGTCAGCACTATTTGATGCCATCATGCAGAAGCATGCAGTTTGGCAAGAGTAGAAATTTAATGAGGGTTATAAAAAAGAAAAAGACCTCATAGGTCTTTTTCTTTATACGCTAAGAAGTAATCTTTACTCGATAGCTTCTAATGCTGCAGGCTCTGGTTTGTTACCTGTTTCACTAAAGATTAACTTTACTTCATCTTTGTCATCAATATCTACAGTGACATGCCCACCATTTGCTAAACGACCAAACAATAACTCATCTGCAAGCGCTTTTCTAATGGTGTCTTGTATAAGTCGTGCCATTGGTCTTGCGCCCATGAGTGGATCAAAGCCTTTTTTGCCCAAGTAAGCTTTTAATTTAGCAGTAAATACGGCATCTACTTTTTTCTCATGCAATTGGTCTTCTAATTGCATTAAGAATTTATCAACCACGCGGGTAATGGTTTCTTCTGAAAGTGCGGTAAATGACACAATCGCGTCTAGACGGTTTCTAAACTCAGGGGTAAACAAACGCTTAATATCGGCCATTTCATCGCCAGCAGTTTTGCTTAAGGTAAAGCCTATGCTTGATTTAGAAATAGCTTCAGCGCCTGCATTAGTGGTCATAATAATGGTCACGTTACGGAAATCAGCTTTACGCCCATTGTTGTCGGTAAGCGTGCCGTGGTCCATCACTTGCAATAAAATGTTGAAAATATCAGGGTGCGCTTTTTCAATCTCATCCAGTAGTAACACACAATATGGCTGTTTAGTGATGGCTTCTGTCATTAAGCCACCTTGTTCAAACCCAACATAGCCAGGAGGCGCGCCAATGAGGCGGCTCACTGCGTGACGCTCCATATATTCAGACATATCAAAGCGAATCAATTCAATGCCTAATGTATAAGCTAATTGTTTAGCAACCTCGGTTTTACCTACACCCGTTGGCCCTGAGAATAAGAAGGAGCCAATTGGTTTAGTATTGCTACCCAAGCCGCTTCTAGCCATTTTGATAGCAGATGACAACACTTCAATGGCTTTGTCTTGCCCAAACACCACAGATTTCAGATCACGCTCAAGTGTTTTGAGCACGGTGCGGTCATCGCTTGAAATATTTTTGGGCGGTATACGTGCAATTTTGGCAATAATATCTTCAATCTCTTTATTGCCGATGATTTTCTTCTGCTTAGATTTAGGCAAAATGCGTTGCGCTGCACCCGCTTCATCAATCACGTCAATGGCTTTATCAGGTAAGTGCCTATCATTAATATATTTAGCTGATAATTCTGCCGCAGTTGAAAGCGCACTGGCTGTGTATTTCACCTTGTGGTGATCTTCAAAGCGTGATTTCAACCCTTTTAGAATCTCAATGGTTTCTGTAATGCTAGGCTCAACCACATCTACCTTTTGGAAACGACGTGACAGCGCATGGTCTTTTTCAAAGATGCCGCGATACTCTTGGTAGGTGGTTGCACCAATACATTTGAGCGAGCCGTTAGACAACGCAGGTTTTAGCAGATTTGAGGCATCCAGCGTGCCACCGCTGGCTGCGCCTGCGCCAATCAAGGTATGAATTTCATCAATAAATAAAATAGAGTCTGGTAATTCTGAAAGCTTTTTCATCACCGCTTTGAGACGTTGTTCAAAATCGCCACGGTATTTAGTGCCAGCAAGTAAAGCCCCCATGTCTAAAGAGTAAACGACTGCATTAGCTAATACCTCTGGGATATTGCCTTCAACAATACGTCTAGCTAAGCCCTCGGCAATGGCTGTTTTACCAACACCTGCCTCACCAACTAATAGTGGGTTGTTTTTGCGACGACGGCATAATGTTTGCACTACGCGTTCAAGCTCTTGCCCACGACCAATGAGGGGGTCAATTTTGCCTGATGCAACTTGCGCATTTAGATTAACTGTATAGTTCTCTAGCGCTCCAGCTGGCGCTGCTTCTGCATCGGTCTCTTGTTCTGCATCATTACGTTTGTTAGTGCTGCTGTCTGCAACTTTTGCCACACCATGCGAAATATAGTTGACGACATCTAAGCGAGTAATGCCTTGTTGGTGCAAGAAGTAAACAGCATGTGAGTCTTTTTCACCATAAATAGCAACCAAGACATTTGCGCCAGTGACTTCTTTTTTGCCAGAAGATTGCACATGTAAAATGGCACGTTGAATCACGCGTTGAAACCCGAGTGTTGGTTGCGTATCTACTTCATCTTCACCATCTACAACTGGCGTATGTTCTTCAATATAGTGCACAATTTCTTTACGCAAGTCATCTAAGTTTGCACCACAAGCGCGCAATACCTCTGCTGCAGTAGGGTTATCAATCATTGCTAATAAAAGATGCTCCACCGTAATCAGCTCATGGCGCTTTTGCCTAGCATCCATAAATGCCATATGTAATGAGACTTCTAATTCTTGAGCTATCATGTGATTACCTTTACTTCAATAAATTCGGTTTTACTACGTTAACTTTAACATACGGCTTGTAATTAGTTTACGACCATATTTTTCAGTTTTTGATGTTTCTTGCAATAAAAAATAAGTACTTTTAAATTACCTTAAGCAATTGTTATGCCTTTAAGCTTGTTCCATCGTACATTGCAATGGGTGCTGATGCTCTTCAGCTAAAGTTAAAACTTGATTCACCTTGGTTTCAGCAATGCCATAAGGATATACCCCACACACGCCTTTACCTTCTGTATGCACTTTGAGCATAATTTGGGTTGCTTGTTCACGATCTTTGTTAAAAAAACGTTGCAACACCTCAACTACAAACTCCATAGGCGTGTAGTCATCATTTAACAAAAGCACTTTGTACATCGATGGTGGTTTAGCTTTTTGCGTTTTAATTGCTAAATCCGTACTGTCTTGATGCTTGGTGTTGGCCATAGTACTAATTTAATGATTCCTAATAATTACACTTACTAAACGCTTAATAGCTATTTTGAGCCTAATTGAGAATTTTTCAAGCCCTAATTAAGGCTAATTTAACGCCTCTTATTTAAAGCCTTTTTATTACAAAAACTTAGTGAAACAAACGCACGCTTTTAACAACGCGGTCTTGTGTCTGAATAATTTCTAAGGTGTGCTGTCCACACTTAAAGCTAGTATTTGGTTCTGGAATGTCTTCAAAGTGTTCAATAATCAGGCCATTGAGTGTTCTTGGCCCATCTAATGGAAACTGAAATCCGAGCTTTTTATTGAGGTCGCGCAGTGCGCTACTGCCATCGACTATCCAGCTACCATCTTCTTCTTTATGAAATTTTGCTGAAATACTCGGCGATTGTGTTGTAAAGTCGCCAATCACTTCTTCTAGAATATCTTCAAGCGTTACTAGCCCTTTTAGCTCACCATACTCATCTACTACTAAGGCTACACGTTCTTTGTTTTCTTGAAACTGTTGCATTTGCGTATACAGCGGCGTGCCACTCGGAATAAAGTACGGTGCATCCATCACTTCTTTAATTTCTTCAATACCTAAATCACCACTTCTTAGTTGATTAAGCAACTTGCGAATATGAATAATACCAATAATTTCTTCATTCTGACCTTGGCGAATGGGTAAGCGCGTATGCTGGCTACTTGAAAGCTTGTTAATTACTTCTTCTATAGGGGCATCAATATCTATAGCCTCAATTTGTGTGTGTGCAGTCATAATGTCATCGACTGTCGTTTTTTCAAGGTCAAACAGATTAATTAAAATTGAGCGGTGTTTTTTAGGAATAAAATGGCCAGCATCCATCACAATGCTACGCAGCTCTTCTGTGGTCACCGCATTGGTGGTTTCAGAAAAGTTAATATTAAGACCAAGCAACTTTAGTAAGCCGCTGACAAATAAATTCACAAACCAAACGGCAGGGTAAAATATTTTAAGTAGCGGATACAACACATAGCTTGCGGCAAAGGCAAATCGCTCTGGGTATGCCGCAGCTATGACTTTTGGGGTGATTTCACTAAATACCAAAATTGCAAACGTCACTACAATTGTGCCTATCATCAGCACCATTTGACCTTCGCCTAAAAGTTCTACGCTGATAATAGTGACTAAAGTGGCTGATGCGGCATTGGCAAAGTTGTTGCCAAGCAAAATAACGCCTAGTAGTTTATCGGTTTGACTAATGAGCACGCTGGCAAGACGCGCGCCGCGATGACCATCTCTAGCTAAATGCCTCAACCGATAACGATTGAGCGACATTAAGCTGGTTTCAGCAATCGAAAAAAAGCCAGAAATGAATAGCAGCAAGGCCAGGGCGCCAAACTGCAGGGATATTGGTATATCGTCCAAGGAGGTTGTTAACTATTTATATAGAGACGTTTAGTTTAAGCTTAGTTGGATTGTTGTCAAGTTTGTCTATTGAAACCAAATGCCATGCATACTTTGTAAATTTAAACCTCGATGGCTTCTTCGGATTTCTTTTCTAATTCAGCGGCAATTAAATTCTCACGAGAGACTCCCAAATATTTTGCAATTGGGCAAGCGACTAATACAGAAGAGTAGATACCAAATAAAATACCAATGGTGAGTGCAAGTGCAAAGTTGTGTAACACCTCACCGCCAAATAACAACATAGAGAGCACCATTAATTGCGTACAAAAGTGGGTAATAATGGTACGTGACATGGTGCGTGTAATGGCATTATCAATGACAGTGGTTACACTGGCTTTGCGCATTTTGCGAAAGTTTTCACGCACACGGTCAAATACCACTACTGACTCGTTGACTGAGTAACCTAATACAGCCAACACCGCTGCCAATACCGTGAGGTTAAACTCCCACTGAAAGAAAGCAAAAAAGCCTAAGATAATAATGACGTCGTGCAAGTTAGCAATAATGGCCGCCACAGCAAAGCGCCATTCGAAGCGCATGGCAAGGTAAGCCATAATGCCAAATGCAACTAAAAGTAAAGCAAGTGCGCCATTTTCATATAATTCTTGGCCAACTTGGGCGCCTACGTTTTCAACGCGGCGCATTTGTACGCTGGCATTATCTGCTTTAAGCGCATCCAGTACTTTTTCTGAAAGTTTTGCGCCAGAAATGTCTTGTTTTACGGGTAAACGAATCAACACATCATGGCTTGAGCCAAAGTTTTGCACGGTGGCATCTTTTAAGCCCATTTTATCTACCGCAGCGCGAATATTGCCCAAGTTAGCCGCTTGCGGATAGCTCACTTCCATCATGGTGCCGCCAGTAAAATCCACACCAAGGTTTAGTCCGCGCGTAGCTAAGAAAAATACAGCCAAAATAAAAGTGACAAGCGAGATGGTGGTGGTCAATCGACCATAACTCATAAAAGGAATGTCGTTTTTAAGTTTAAATAATTCCATAATTTTGCTCTAAATTCTATAAAGTTGTGGCATTAGCCAATGCTCAAATGGTCAATTTTGCGACGGTAGCCATAGATTAAGTTTACCAGCGCACGTGAAACTAATACCGCACTAAACATGGAAGTTAAAATACCAAGCACATGCACTACAGCAAAGCCTTTTACAGGGCCTGAACCAAACATAAATAAGGCCAAACCAGCAATCAGCGTTGTAATATTGGAGTCAAGAATGGTATCCCATGCACGGTCATACCCAGCGTGAATAGACGCTTGCGGTGAGTTGCCATTGCGTTGCTCTTCACGTATCCGTTCGTTAATTAGCACGTTGGCATCAATCGCCATACCCAAGGTGAGCGCAACTGCGGCTAAACCTGGCAAGGTGAGGGTGGCTTGCAACATAGACAGAATCGCCACTAACAACAGCAGGTTGACTGATAAGGCAAGCACAGAAATGCCGCCAAACATTAAATAGTAAATCATCATAAATACGGCAATGGCGGCAAAGCCCCAAAGTGTTGAATGAATGCCGCGTTTGATATTTTCTTCACCCATGCTTGGGCCAACAGTACGTTCTTCAACAATATCCATTGGCGCAGCCAATGCGCCAGCGCGTAATAACAAGGCCACATCGGTGGCTTCTTTAGTATTCGCCATGCCCGAAATTTGAACACGGCCGCCGCCAATTTCTTCATTAATCACTGGCGCAGTAATCACCTCTGCTTTGCCTTTTTCAATGAGTAAAATGGCCATACGTTTGCCCACGTTTTCACGTGTGACTTGCTTAAATATGCCTGCACCACGGCCATCCAAGGTTACGTGTACCACTGAGCTACCATTTTGACCATCTACACCAGGGCCTGCATCGGTAATGTAATCACCTGTTAGCACAACAGCTTTTTTAACCAAAATGGGGTTGCCTTCACGGCCTAAGAAAAACTCATCACCAATTGGCACTTGGCCTTTGCTGGCTTTTTCAAGGGTCACCGCGTCAGATTTTTCTTCATCAACCATGCGAATTTCTAAGGTAGCGGTGCGCCCTAAAATTTCTTTAGCTTTGGCAGTATCTTGTACCCCTGGTAATTGCACCACTACACGGTCTATGCCTTGTTGCTGAATAACAGGCTCCGCAACCCCTAGCTCATTAATACGGTTATGTAAGGTTTGAATATTTTGCTTAATGGCAAATTCTTGAATACGCTTTTGTGCCACTTGGTTAAGGGTGGCTGTTAATACTTTAACGCCTTCAGACTCAGTCTCTTTGAGTGATAAATCAGGATAATCATTTTGAATTAAGCTACGCGCTTTGCTAAGTTGCGCAGGGTCATCAAAACGCACTTGAACAGTTTGGCCTTCTCTAGCTACCCCTAAATAGTTAATTTTTTCTTTACGCAAGGCACTTCTAAAATCCCCCACATAACGGTCTGCCGCTTTATCAATCGC
>CAYXGE010000078.1:0-8609 GCA_964464435.1 uncultured Methylophilaceae bacterium | reverse complement strand
GAGGGCATTTTTATTTGTAGGGTTGTGCGTATCAATTGCTTGAATTGATTGATATAATGTAATAAGAATAAGATGCAATGCATGGGTGATGGGCTTTATGCCCATTTTTTGTTTCTGACGTATGTGTTTGTGCCTTTATTTGAATTTGTAATTGGATGTTGATGACATGCAAGATTTAAATGCTTTATTAGACAAATCGCTAAGCCAACTTGGTTATGAGTTGGTAGATCTTGAGTTGTCTAATCGCGGTAAATTAATCCGTGTATTTATTGATAAACCAGAGGGTATCAACATTGATGATTGCGTATTGGTGAGTAACCAGCTTGGCAATTTGTTGGCGGTGGAACATGAAATTGATTATGACAGGCTAGAGGTTTCTTCGCCTGGCATGGATAGGGTATTAAAGAAAGAAGCGGATTTTGTTCGATTTATTGGTGAGCGCGCGCAGATTAAGTTACGCGTACCACAAGAGGGTCGAAAAAATTATCTAGGTAAATTAGTGGCTTATGAAAACGGTGCAGTGAGCATTGAGGTTGAGTCAGTGGTTTATCAGGTTGCTTATACAAATATAGATAAGGCTAGATTAGCGCCAGTATTTTAAGTATTAAACATAGTGAGACCTTAGTCGGAGAATATCATGAGTCGCGAAATTTTATTATTGGTTGATGCGTTAGCACATGAAAAAAGTGTGTCTAAAGAAGTTATTTTTACAGCCTTAGAGCTAGCTTTGGCTTCTGCAACAAAGAAAAAGTATGCTGAAGATGCCGATGTGCGCGTGCGTATTAATCGTGAAAACGGAGAGTATGAATCTTTCCGCCGTTGGACCATTATCTCTCCTGATGCTTCATTAGAAAATCCTGATGCTCAAATTTGGGCAGATGATGACCGTGCTAATGGCTTGAGCGAAGGTGAATTTATTGATGAGCCACTTGAATCTGTAGAGTTTGGCCGTATTGGTGCACAAGCTGCAAAGCAAGTCATTTTGCAAAAAGTGCGTGAAGCCGAGCGTGAACAAATTCTTGAGGATTTTTTGTCACGTAAAGAACATATGGTGACAGGCACCATCAAACGTATGGAAAAAGGTAATGCCATTATTGAAGTTGGCAGATTGGAGTCTTTATTGCCAAAAGAGCAGATGATTCCTAAAGAAAACTTACGTGTGGGTGACCGTGTACGTGCTTATTTGTCACGTATAGAGCGCAGTGGACGTGGTCCGCAGTTGATTTTGTCACGTATAGCACCAGAATTTTTGTCCAAATTATTTGAACTAGAAGTTCCTGAAATTGAAGAAGGTTTGCTAGAAATTAAAGCGGCAGCCAGAGATCCAGGTTTGCGTTCTAAAATTGCAGTTAAAACTAATGACCAACGTTTAGACCCAGTCGGTACTTGTGTAGGTATGCGTGGTTCACGCGTACAAGCGGTAACGGGCGAGTTGGCAGGTGAGCGCGTGGACATTGTGTTATGGAGTATGGAGCCAGCACAATTTGTGATTAACGCGATGGCACCAGCAGAGGTTTCTAGCATTATGGTAGATGAAGATGCACATAGCATGGACGTGGTCGTTGAAGAAGAACAATTGGCGTTGGCAATTGGTCGTAACGGACAAAATGTGCGTTTAGCTTCAGACCTTACCGGCTGGACACTCAATATTATGACCGTAGATGAAGCTGCGCAAAAAAATGAGGCTGAATTTAGTACCATACGTCAGCTATTTATGGCGAAACTTGATGTAGATGAAGAAGTTGCAGAAATCTTGGTTGAAGAAGGCTTTAGTACATTAGAAGAAATTGCTTATGTACCGATTTCTGAAATGAGCGAAATTGAAGCGTTTGATGAGGACACCATTAATGAGTTGCGTAAACGTGCGCGCGCTGCATTATTAACAGACGCGATTGCCAAAGAAGAAAAAGTTGAAGAAGCTTCTGAAGAACTGTTGAACATGCAAGGTATGGATGCTGAGACAGCCCACTTATTGGCATCTCAGGGTATTTCTACCATGGATGATTTAGCAGATTTAGCTGTAGATGACTTAGTAGAGATGACAAAAATGGATGCTGAGCGAGCTAAAGAACTGATTATGACAGCGCGTGCACCTTGGTTTGCATAGCCAGTCAACGTTATGAGTAAACAGTAATTTTTATAAAGAAATAAATGGTTGGCGCTACATACGCGCAAGAAAAATGACCGGAGAAGTGGTATGGCACAAACGAGCGTAGCACAATTTGCAAAAGATTTAAAAATGCCTGAATCAGTGCTGTTAGAGCAACTGAGGAGCGCAGGTGTGCAAAAAACCAGTGCAAATGATGAGTTAACTGAGCAAGATAAAAAAAGCTTATTAGACTATTTAAGCAAAGAGCATGGCACACAAGAGCCTAAAAATAAAATTACGTTAACCCGTAAACAAGTCACTGAAGTTAAGAAGACTGACAGCACAGGTAAAGCGCGTTCTATTACGGTTGAAGTGCGCAAAAAACGCGTACTAGTAAGACGCGATTTAGAAACTGAGAAGACTGAAACCAATGATAATCAAGACACTTCATTGGATGATGTTGAAAGCCAAATTGATACCGCAATTGCAGTAGAAGCGGAGCTTACTCCAGAAGTGACGCAAAATGTGGTCGAGGAAACGCAACCCACGCCAATCATTGAGATAGTCGAAGATACGCCTGAGCCTGAATTAAAACCAGAGGTTGAGGTTGCAGTTACACCAGAGCCAGTCGTTCAGCGTGCAAGACCTAGAAGCCATTTAAGTGCGGCAGATGTGGCGCAGCGCGAAGCAGAAGCTAAGCGTCATGCGGCATTATTAGCGATTCAAGCAGAAGACTTAAGAAAAAAACAAGAGCTACAAAAGCGACGAGAAGAAGAAGCCGCTAAAAAATTAGCTGAAGAAGCTGCTGCGGCAGCAAAACCAGCCTCTAAACTTTCTGAAGGCACCTTGCATAAACCAGCAGCCAAAGAAGGCGCTAAACCAGCTGCTAAAGCAGATAAGAAAAACGACAGAGATAAAGAATGGAATGAAAACAACAATAAAAAACGCGGTGTAAAAACACGTGGTGATGTTACACAACTGCAAGGATGGCGTGCGCCAAAAGGCAAATCCAAATCACATCATCGTGAAGATGACTCACAGCACGCATTTAATGCGCCAACAGAGCCTATTGTGCATGATGTGTTAGTGCCAGAAACCATTTCAGTAGCAGATTTAGCGCATAAAATGGCGGTAAAAGCGGGTGAAGTCATTAAAGCGTTAATGAAGATGGGCATGATGGTAACGATTAACCAAGTGCTCGACCAAGAAACTGCCATTATTGTGGTGGAGGAAATGGGTCACAAAGCACAAGCTGCAGCTTCAAACGACCCAGAAACTTTCTTGGAAGATACTGACCATGCAGAAGCTATTCTAGAAACGCGTCCACCTGTCGTCACGGTGATGGGTCACGTTGACCATGGTAAAACTTCCTTACTAGACTATATTCGTGCAACGCGCGTTGCATCTGGCGAGGCAGGCGGCATTACACAACACATTGGCGCATACCATGTGGAAACCCCGCGTGGTATGGTGACTTTTTTAGATACTCCAGGCCATGAAGCGTTTACCGCAATGCGTGCACGCGGTGCTAAAGCGACTGACGTTGTTATTCTGGTGGTAGCGGCCGATGACGGTGTGATGCCACAAACTATTGAAGCGATTCATCATGCCAAGGCAGGTAATGTGCCTTTGGTAGTGGCTATTAACAAAATTGATAAGCAAGGTGCTAGCCCAGACCGTGTAAAACAAGAATTAGTGGCGCAAGAGGTGATTCCTGAAGACTACGGCGGCGATACGATGTTTGTAGAAGTTTCTGCCAAAACGGGTCAAGGCATTGATGCCTTGCTTGAAGCCGTATTGTTACAAGCAGAAGTGTTAGAGCTTAAAGCACCAAAAAATACCCCAGCTAAAGGCTTGGTGATTGAGGCGCGCTTAGACAAAGGCCGTGGCCCAGTATCTACTATTATGGTGCAATCGGGCACCTTAAATCGTGGAGATATGCTGTTGGTTGGCAGTAGTTATGGCCGCGTCCGAGCCATGTATGATGAAGCAGGCCGTGAGATTAAAGAGGCTGGCCCATCAATTCCTGTTGAGATTCTTGGTTTGTCAGATGTGCCAAATGCGGGTGAAGAAATGATTGTGCTTAATGATGAGCGCAAAGCCCGTGAAATTGCTCTATTCCGTCAAGGTAAGTTCCGCGATGTGAAATTAGCTAAACAACAAGCGGCCAAACTTGAAAGTATTTTTGACCAAATGGCAGAAGGCCAAGTGCAATCGTTACCGATTATTATTAAATCGGATGTACAAGGCTCTTATGAAGCACTTTCAACCTCACTGCAAAAACTTTCAACTGAAGAAGTGAAAGTCAACGTGATTCATACTGGTGTGGGCGCAATTAGTGAGTCAGATGTTAACCTGAGCATGGCCTCAAAAGCGGTATTAATTGGCTTTAACGTGCGTGCCGATGCGGGTGCGCGTAAATTAATTGAAAGTGCTGGCGTAGATGTTCGCTACTACAATATTATTTACCAAGCGGTAGATGAAATTAAAGCGGCATTAGGTGGTATGTTGGCACCAACGCAACAAGAGAACATGATTGGTACTGTAGAAATTAGAGAAGTATTCAAGATTTCTAAAGTGGGTTCAATTGCTGGTTGTTATGTGCAAGATGGTATGATTCGTCGCACCTCAAGAGTGCGTGTATTACGCAGTAACGTGGTGATACATGATGGTGAGCTTGATTCACTCAAACGCTTTAAAGATGACGTAAAAGAAGTTAAATCTAACTTTGAGTGCGGCTTATCACTTAAAAACTTCAATGATATTGAAGTGGGAGATATGCTTGAAGTGTATGAAGTGATTGAAGTGGCACGTACTTTATAAATGCAAACCTTGTAATTATGAGTTGTCATAAAACAATCACTTCCACTTACATACCAAGCGTATGCCGTGTTCCGTTTTTTGTTTTACGACCAACTTAGCTAAAGCTTTGCATTTATTGTTGGAATAAAAATGGCAAAAGAATTTTCAAGAAGCGACCGCGTTGCGGAGCAAATGCAACGCGAGTTAGCAGACTTGCTGATGTTTGAAGTCAAAGACCCGCGTGTAGGCAATGTCACCATTACTGAGGTTAAAGTCACGGGTGATATGGCGCATGCCAAGGTGTTTTACTTTACCAGCGGCAAACCAAAAGAGACACAAATAGGTCTTGAAAAAACGTCAGGCTTTTTGCGCGGACAGCTTTCCAAGCGCATGTTATTGCGTACAGTACCTCAATTACACTTTGAGTATGACACCAGCTTAGATAATGGTATTAAAATGTCTAAACTGATTGACGAAGCGGTTGCCTCTGATGCTCACCTTGCTGATAGTGATACCCAACAAAAGTAATGCAGTTTAAGCGCGTTAAACGCCCAGTGCATGGTGTATTGTTGTTAGATAAACCACTGGGCTATTCAAGTAATCAAGCCTTACAAAAAGTAAAATGGCTATATCAAGCCGCCAAAGCTGGCCACACAGGCACCCTAGACCCACTTGCAACGGGCGCTTTGCCAATTTGCTTTGGTGAAGCCACCAAGTTTTCTCATTATTTGTTTGAAGCTAATAAAACGTATATTGCAACTTTAAAACTGGGTGCCACCACCACTACGGGTGATGCTGAGGGTGAAGTGCTAGAAACGAAACCCGTTAATGTGACAGAGGCACAACTGTCTAAAACACTCAGTGCATTTATTGGTGAAATATCACAAACGCCCCCCATGTATTCTGCGCTTAAACATGAGGGTAAGCCCTTATATGAGTATGCAAGAGCGGGGATAGAAATTGCGCGTGAAGCAAGACAAATCCAAATTTTTGACATTTTCGTACAAGCTTATCATCAAGCCACATTAACCATTCAAGTACAATGCTCTAAAGGTACTTATATTCGCACCCTAGCTGAAGATATTGGCAAAGCACTTGGTTGTGGCGCCCATTTGATTGGCTTGCGCAGAACCCAAACCGCGCATTATGATGTAGCGGACGCAATGACAATAGAAGCCCTTGAACAAATGAATCAAGCACAACGGGATGCCTTGCTAAAGCCTGTGGATAGCGCCTTGCAGGGCATGCAAAGTGTATACATAACAGAAGATGCAGGCCATTTTTTTAGGCAAGGCCAGTCGGTTTGGGCGTCAAAACTATCACCACTACAAGATTATAAAGTGTACCAATCGGATATTTTTTTAGGTTTGGGCACCGTGCAGGCAGATGGTCAGTTAAAGCCAAAAAGACTGCTAATTACGCAATAAGCGTGACTCATTAATGGCATTATCAATGATGCAAACCCTGATTAAGTTTCTTAAGTATATTTGGCCACTTCCCTATACACTCATTGGATTAGGGCTTGGCGCTGTTGCCATGCTATTTGGCGCGAAAGCTCAGGTGAAATCAGGCGTAGTTGAGTTTCAAGGTGGTTTTATTTCGCGCTTAATTGCCCAATTACCAATGTTAAATCGGTTTGTGGCAATTACTTTAGGGCATACTATTTCGGCTAAAAACGCCAGCGTTTTAAATGCTTATCGCGCGCATGAGCATGTGCATGTGAAACAATATGAACGGTGGGGAATATTCTTTGTGCCTGTATACCTAATATTCAGTATTTGGGCTTTAATGCAGGGCAAGCGCCCATATTTTGAAAATAAATTTGAGCAAGAAGCTTATAGAAAGTCGGAAATAAAAAAAGGCGAAGTTTAAATTCGCCTTTTATATTTGTAAGATTCTATTTACCTTCTTCGGCTGGAGCCTCAACATCTAATGGAGGAATCTCTTCTTCTTCTACTGGGGGCACTTCTGGAAGTTCATCGGCATATACAGCAGGAAGCGCATTAAACATGAAAACAGCAAAAACAAAATAGAGCAATTTCTTCATGATATCTCCGTTGTTAAAAATGAATAGTGTTCCCGATAGCGTTTCACGCATCGGAACCTATTAATTTACGCTCAGCCATTAAATTTCTCAACTCTTTTAATCAATTAAGATTTTTTCTAGCGCAAATAATTGCGCAATGGTTTCACGCTCACGGATGATATGAAATTGTGCTTCATCTACCATCACTTCAGCGGCTCTAGGGCGGGTGTTGTAATTGCTAGACATACTCATGCCATAAGCACCAGCAGACATCACGGCCAATAAATCACCTTCTTTAAGGGATAAATGACGGTCATGGCCTAAAAAGTCACCACTCTCACATACTGGGCCAACCACCTCATAGCAACGCGTTTCAGCGTCTGATTGCGTTAACGGCAAAATATCATGGTAAGCATCATACAAAGCGGGCCGCATTAAGTCGTTCATGGCTGCATCTACAATGGCAAAATTCTTGGCTTCGGTATGCTTGAGGTATTCTACTTTGGTCAGAAGCACACCCGCATTGCCGACAAGCGCACGGCCAGGTTCAAATACTAACTTCACTTTTCTGTTGCCTAGTTTGTCGAGCATGGCTTGTGCATAACTCGCAAAATCAGGCGGCGTTTCATCACTATAACAAATGCCAATGCCGCCACCTAGATCAATATGTTGCACATGAATGCCGTCGGCGTCGAGTTGGTCAACCAAGTCTAATATGCGGTCAAATGCATCTAAAAAGGGCGATAATTCAGTAAGTTGTGAGCCGATGTGGCAATCCACACCATGAATAGCAATATGTGGTAATTGTTTTGCTAGTTGATACACTTTAAAGGCTTCTTCATAAGCCACGCCAAACTTATTGTTTTTTAAACCGGTAGATATATACGGGTGTGTTTTTGCATCCACATTCGGGTTGACGCGCAATGAAACAGGGGCGATTTTTTGTAAACCACCCGCCACTTCATTCAGGCGTATAAGCTCAGAGCTAGACTCAACATTAAAGCAAAAAATACCCGCTTGTAATGCAGCACGCATCTCATCAGCGGTTTTGCCCACACCTGAAAACACTACTTTAGATGGGTCGCCACCAGCCGCAATGACGCGAGCAAGCTCACCGCCAGAAACAATATCAAACCCTGCGCCCATGCGAGCAAACAAATTAAGAATAGCTAAGCTAGGGTTTGACTTCACTGCAAAACAGATTAAATGGTCACTTTGTTTAAAACCCGCTTGAAAATGCTCAAAAGCTTGGCTTAATGCTTGTTTTGAATAAACATAGCATGGCGTACCAACGCTGTTGGCAATAGTGGACAAGGGTGTGGCTTCTGCATGCAGAGCGCCGTTTTGGTAGGTAAATGGCTTCACAATAGAATATCAGTCAACAAATATATAGGTTAAGAAAATAGATATTATGGTTTTGTATTTTGAGGGTATTGCTGTTCAGGGATATACAGTGGACCTTTTGTGCCACAGGCAGCTAAACTTCCAGCAAGTAAAATAATACAAATGCACACGCAACAAGCAATTAGACGCACAATAGACTCTGCACAGATAAAATATAGACTGAATGTTATCATAAACAAGGTAAAGACTTGAAAACTTACAAAAAAAGTCTAAAAATGACCGCTTATCAACCCTATTTTACCGAACGTCAGCTCAAGCTAGACCTTGACAATGACTTCATGCATGATT
>CAYXGE010000077.1:0-8718 GCA_964464435.1 uncultured Methylophilaceae bacterium | reverse complement strand
TGTTGGTGGATAACCCGCCGCAGCATCCTAAAGGTGACTTTGCCATCGAAAACGGCATGCTCAAAAATGCAGGTGAGCAAATGTTTACTTTCTCTGGCGTCGGTGTTTATCACCCCGATTTATTTGCGGAGGTGGAGATTGGGCAACCAGCAAAACTCGCGCCCTTGTTGCGCAAAGCAATTGACAATTATGGCGCTACGGCTGAGTACTATCAAGGGGTTTGGCATGATATAGGGACCCCAGAGCGCCTACAGCAGCTCGATGCTAATTTAACTAAAAAATAACCCTCAAGTATCAGGCTTGGCGCTGTTTATTTGCGCATTTAAAGGTGTATAGTAATCATAAAACGCAAATAAGCTAACTCATACTGGGGGAGACGTAATGCCTGAGCAGGGTAAACAGTCAATCGCTGAAAAGCAACGTCTAGATGAAGCACGCGGTATTCATAGTGCTGGTTGGCGACGTTGGGGTCCTTACCTGAGTGAGCGTGCATGGGGCACAGTGCGCGAGGATTACAGCCCAAACGGCACGGCATGGAGCTTTTTAAGCCATGATATGGCGCGCAGTAAAGCGTATCGCTGGGGTGAAGATGGCATAGGCGGGTTTTGTGATCGTTACCAATTGTTATGTTTTGGTCTGGCATTATGGAATGGCAAAGACCCCATTTTAAAAGAGCGCATTTACGGCTTAACCCCACACGAAGGCAACCACGGCGAAGACCCCAAAGAGTATTATTTTTATGTGGACAGCACCCCGACGCATAGTTATATGCGTTATCTCTATAAATACCCTCAGGCAGAATTCCCCTACAAAAAATTAATTGACGAAAACCAAGCCAGACAAGGCCGTGGTGAAGAGTATGAACTATTAGATACGGGCATTTTTGACGATAATCGTTATTTTGATGTGTTCATTGATTACGCTAAACACACGGCAGAAGATATTTGTATTGCGATAGAAGTTCATAACCGTGGCCCAGAGAGCGCGCCTATTCATATTATTCCTAACTTATGGTTTCGCAATATTTGGGCATGGGATGATTTACCCGAACAACCACCTTTGATACAACTTCATGAACAAACTAGCCAAGCGGTATGTTTGCTAGCAGATGATACTGATGCGACTGGGCTGACCAATATTCCTGTTTCATATCAGTTGGGGAAGCGTTATTTTTATGGTGAAGCTGATGGTCAGCCGCTGTTTACCAATAATGAAACCAATATCTCTAAACTTTATGGCGCGCAACATAACGATGGCAGGAAGTACGTTAAAGATGCGTTTCACCGCCATATTATTAACGGTGAAGACTGTGTTAACCCTGCGCAAACAGGTACTAAATCTTGTTTGCATTTTCAACGCATGGTGCCAGCAGGAGGCAGTGTTACTATTCGTTTACGATTGTCAGATACCGCTTTAAAAAATCCACTAAAAGATGTGGCAAGTATTATTGCCAAACGTAAGGCGGAGGCGGATGCATTTTACGCCAGCATTCACCCTAAAAATGCGAGTGAAGATGAATGTCGTGTCCAACGTCAAGCCTTTGCTGGACTGATGTGGGGTAAGCAAAATTACTTGTTTGATGTACAAAAATGGTTAGAGGGTGATAATCCCAACACACCACCGCCGCAGTCGCGTAAGAATATTCGCAACCAACATTGGCGACATCTAAACTCACAACGTATTTTATCGATGCCCGATAAATGGGAGTATCCGTGGTTTGCGGCATGGGATTTAGCGTTTCATACGGTGCCCATTACACTCATAGACCCTGACTTTGCCAAAGAACAGCTGTTGCTCATGCTGTTTGAACAATTTCAACACCCGAATGGGCAAATTCCTGCTTATGAGTGGGAGTTTAGTGACCTTAACCCACCAGTACACGCTTGGGCAGTGTGGCGCGTGTATAACATGGACAGAAAGCGCTCAGGCGTTGCCGATATTGCCTTTTTAGAAAAGTGTTTTCATAAGTTATTGATTAACTTTGCTTGGTGGGTGAACAAGGTAGACAAAGAAGGCAACAACATTTTCGAAGGCGGATTTTTAGGGCTGGATAATATTACGCTGTTCGATCGTTCAGAAAAATTACCGAATGGCGCAGTACTGGAGCAATCAGACGCCACGGGTTGGATGGGCATGTTCTGCCAGAACTTAATGCGTATTGCATTAGAGCTAGCCAAAACCAACCCTGTATATGAAGGCATGGCGACTAAGTTTTTTCAGCATTATGTGTATGTGGGTTCTGCCATGAAGCATATGGGAGCGCAAGGCGACCATAATCTGTGGGATGAAACCGATGGTTTCTTTTACGACGTATTGCGCTATCCCAATGGGCATTATGAAAAACTCAAAGTACGCTCATTGGTGGGTTTAATTCCGCTATTTGCAGTAGAACGTTTGGGTGAGGAGTGGGTGAAACCATTTGCCAGTTTTGCCACAAGCATGAACTGGTTTGTGGAGAACAGACAAGATATCGTTTCGCACTGCGTGAATGCTGCCTTTGAGACTAACCCGATTACGCATGAAAAGACCAAAACGCTGGTGCTGACGATTGTTACCAAAGAACAACTAAGCCGAATTTTAGAAAGTGTATGGGATGCAAATGAGTTTAAGTCAGCCTATGGTTTACGCAGTTTATCTAAACATCATCAGGCGCACCCTTTTGTACTTGGCAATAATGAAGTACGTTATGAGCCTGCCGAAGCGGATTGTAAAATCAAAGGGGGTAACTCCAATTGGCGTGGCCCGATTTGGTTTCCTACCACCTTTTTGATGATTGAATCATTACGCAAGTTAGATAAAGCCTATGCGCGCCAAGCCATCATGAAAGATGCGCAAGGTATAGACCGTACAGCAGGTGAAATGGCCAGTTATTTTGCAAATGCTATGATTTCAATTTTTACTAGAAATGCTGATGGCAAACGCCCTGTATACGGTGAAAATCAAACATTTCAACAAGACCCATATTGGAGAGACTACATTCAGTTTAGTGAGTATTTTGATGGTGATACTGGTAAGGGGCTAGGGGCTTCGCACCAAACAGGGTGGACTGCATTAGTAGCCTCGCTCATAGACGAATGGCGTAAATAGGAGGAATCTCATGGCAGTTTTAGCAGGTGATATTGGTGGAACAAAAACCCTTTTGCAACTAGCACAACCGAATAATGGTAAGTTTGAATTACTGTTTGAACAGCGCTATGCCAGTGCCGATTTTTCAGACTTTCTGCCAGTTGTTCAACAGTTTTTAGCTTCAGCACCCGCCATTTCAAAAGCAAATATTACTGGCGCATGCTTTGGCGTAGCAGGTCCAGTCAGTGGGCGTACGGCAGTGACCACCAATTTGCCATGGAAACTTGATGCAGACCAACTAGAAAAATTGCTAGGTATTCCTCATGTGCGCTTAATCAATGATTTTCAGGCCGTGGGCTATGGTATTGAAGCGCTAGATGAAAGCGACTTAGTGACTTTGCAGCAGGGGCAGCCTAACCCAACAGGCACGCGCATTGTGATTGGTGCTGGCACAGGCTTGGGACAAGGTCTTTTGGTTTGGCAAGATGATCATTATGAAGTGGTGGCATCTGAGGGGGGGCATGCCAGTTTTGCCCCTACTAATGCCTTACAAATAGAATTGTTTAACTATCTTAAAACACAATTTACTTGGCCAACATGGGAGCGTGTGGCCTCTGGCCGTGGTTTAGTGAATATTTTTAATTTTCTAGCACAAACAGAACCTGTGACTGAAGCCTTAAAAGCTGCATTAAATGAAGGTGACAAAGGGGCGGCTATCAGTCAGTTTGGCTTAACGGGCAAAGATGCAACAGCAGCTAAAGCGCTAGAGATGTTTGTTACTATCTATGGGTCACAAACAGGTAACTTTGCTTTAACTGCGCTCGCCAGTGGTGGGGTTTATGTGGCTGGCGGTGTGGCGCCCAAAATCATCAGTAAAATTCAGGAAGGTGGCTTTATGCAAGGGTTTTTAGACAAATACGACAAGATGCAACCCTTGCTCAAAGCCATGCCTGTAAAAGTGGTGATGAACCAGAGCGTTGGTTTGCTTGGTTGTGCGGTGGCGGCAAGCAGACTCTAAATGCAATAAATTCAAGCCTTATACTTTCTCATCTATGAAACATTCCGTGTAAAATCATAGTCTATCGTAGATTACAAAAACTTCTGAAAGACTTTTGATGTTGAATGTTTCTGAGTTTCAACAACGTAGGCAATGCTTGTTAAATACCATGGGCGAGGGCATTGCTATTATCCCAACCGCGCCAGAGTTGGTGCGCAATCGTGATAGTCATTATCCTTACCGTTTTGATAGCTACTTTTACTATTTAACTGGCTTTAAAGAACCTGAGTCAGTGTTATTTTTAATCGCGGGTGCAACGCCTAAAAGCATTTTATTTTGCCGTGATAAAGACCTAGAACGTGAAATTTGGGATGGTTTTCGTTATGGCCCAGAAGCCGCTGTGACAGAGTTTGCTGTTGATGAAGCTTATTCCATAACTAAATTAGATGAGCTTGCGCCAAAATTGTTAGGTAATCAACCCAAGCTTTTTTACAGTTTAGGCGCAGACGCGCATTGGGATACCCGAGTAACAGGCTGGATAAACAAATTGCGTGAACAAGGGCGCATGGGAATCAGCGCACCTGATGAAGTTGCAGATTGTCGCAAACTAATTGATGAGATGCGTTTGTTTAAATCTGCATATGAAATTGAAACCATGCGAAACTCTGCCAGTATTGCTGCTGCAGCTCATATTAGAGCGATGCAAAAGACGCGAGCAGATAAGATGGAGTTTGAAATTGAAGCCGAGTTTTTGCATGAATTTTATCGCAAAGGTGCACAAGCCCCAGCTTATACCAGTATTGTGGCTGGTGGCGCAAACGCCTGTACATTACATTACAACTTTAATAATGCTGTGCTTAAAGCGGGTGATTTATTGTTGATTGATGCAGGGTGTGAGTTAGATGGCTATGCCTCGGACATTACCCGCACGTTTCCCATCAATGGCAAATTTACCGCACCACAAAAAGACTTATACGAATTAGTTTTAGCGGCGCAAGCTGCTGCCATTGAAAAAGTAAGCCCAAGCAATCATTGGAACGCCCCACACGAAGCTGCTTTAGATGTGTTAATTGACGGCTTTATACATTATGGGTTGTGCAAAGGTAGTCATGAAGAAGTATTAGAAAACGGTAGTTATCGTCAATTTTACATGCATAGAACAGGGCATTGGTTGGGTTTAGATGTACATGATGCAGGCGAATACAAAACCAAAACAGGCGATTGGCGTCAACTTCAGGCTGGTATGGCACTTACCGTTGAACCGGGCTGCTATGTGCGCCCAGCGGAAAACGTGCCTGAACATTTTTGGAATATTGGCATACGCATTGAAGACGATGCTATTGTAACTGCGACAGGGTGTGAAATTATTACCCATGCCGCACCAAAAACGGTGGCCGAGATAGAAAGTGTCATGCAGCAATGAGTGAAGATATTGTCATTGTAGGTGGTGGTCCAGTAGGGGCTACGTTAGCGCTTACTTTGGCGCAAAAGGGTATTGCTGCAACGATGCTAGAAGCGCGTGAGAAAGGGGCGGCTTACCCGGATGGAAGGGCTTTAGCGCTTTCATATGGGTCAAAATTGATTTTGCAACGCTTAGGAGTATGGTCTGATATTGCCCATAAAGTCACGGCTATTAATAGTATTCATATTTCACAAAAAGGCAGTTTTGGGCGCTCTATTCTTAAAGCAGAGCACTACGATTTACCTGCGCTTGGCTATGTGGTTGCTTATGGCGTGCTAAGTGAGGCGCTAGATGAGGCAATCGCAAAGTCGTCACAAATTAATGTGACACATCAAACGGAAGTTACCAGTATTAAGCCCAGCACAGAGGCGGCTTTTATCCATTATCAAAACACAGCAAATCAGTTTGAGCTTAGTGCCAAGCTTGCAGTATTGGCCGATGGTGGGCGCAGTTTAAAAGATATTCCAGGCTTACAACGAAAGGTAAAGGAATATGGGCATGATGCGCTAGTTGGCAAAGTGCAATCTGAGTTACCACACAACAATATTGCTTACGAGCGCTTTACTCCGATGGGGCCGATGGCATTGCTACCCAATGGCGAACGTGACTTTTCTCTGGTTTGGACAGGGCAAACAGCGCGTATTGAAAGCCTATTGGCGCTTAGAGATGAAGTATTTTTAAAGCAATTGCATGATTATTTTGGTGATCGCGTGGGGCGTTTTTTAAGTGTAGGAAAACGCATGCGCTTTCCTCTCAAGTTAGCTTATCTTGAGCCTGTTACAGCACCTCATCTGGTTGTCATAGGCAATGCCGCGCAAACCATGCATCCTGTGGCAGGGCAGGGCTTTAATGTAGGTCTGCGCGATGCCTTTGAACTAGCTAATTTAATAGCAGAAACAGAGCCAGCTTTGAGAGGTGAGGTTGCCATGATGCAACAGTATCAACAAGGTAGAAAACAAGATACACAGCGAGGACTGAAATTTACAGATTTTCTAGTCAATACCTTTTCAAACGATTTAATTGCAGTATCAGAACTACGCAGTATTGGCTTGGGGGTGTTTGATATGATAGCGCCACTAAAAAAACATGTAGTAAGCAAAATGAGTTATGGGGCTTAACAACATGTTTAATTTAAACGATTTATTGAGTGTGGCATGCAACAACAAACCTTAACAACTGATGTCATGATTGTGGGTGGCGGATTGGTGGGCTGTGCCAGTGCACTGTCGCTAAAACAGCTAGGGTATGAAGTTGCCCTCATGGAGCAACATATTCCGCAATTTTCGCAATATTCGCCTCAAGATTGGGATGCACGCATTTATGCCATTAGCCCAGGAAATATGGCATGGCTAACAGCGCTTGGGGTATGGCAAACATTGGATTCCTCTCGCATTTGTACTGTTGAAAAAATGGATATTCATGGAGATGACGGTGGCCATCTATGTTTTGATGCTTATGAAACTCATCAACTCGGGCTGAGCTATATAGTTGAAAGCCGCCATTTGCATCAAGCACTTTGGCAAGCAATGCAAGCATCAGGGGTGCAAGTGCTTAGCAATGTAAAGGTTGATGCCATACAAACATCACATAACAATGCTATGGTTAAATTTAACGATGGCTCAGTGTGGCAAACACAGTTATTGATTGGTGCAGATGGTGGGCGTTCATGGCTACGCGCGCAATTAGGCATACCAGTGCACTTAAATGAATACCAGCAAATGGGTGTAGTAGCAAACTTTACAACAGAAAAATCTCACCAACAGATTGCACATCAATGGTTTTACCCAGAGAGTATTTTGGCTTATTTGCCTCTGCCGGAACATCGAATGTCAATGGTATGGTCAACAAGCCAACAACATGCGGCTGAGTTGCTGGCAATAGACCATGACAGTTTTGTGCGTCAAGTCACAGACGCAGGGTATGCGGTATTAGGTAAAATGCAATGCATTACTAAGCCTATGGCGTTTCCGCTAAACTTACAAATAGCGCAAGCGATGACGAGTAACGCCGCTATATTAATGGGGGATGCTGCGCATCTTGTCCACCCATTAGCAGGTCAAGGCGTTAATTTAGGGTTTAGAGATGCGGCATGTTTTGCACAGTTAGTAAAAACAAAATCCAGTGTAGAGGGCTTAGGAGACAAAACCCTGCTTAGACGTTATGAACGTGCTAGACAAACAGATATTCAAGCGATGAAAACCGTCACCAATGGCTTGCATCATTTGTTCTTGAATACACAACAATCTTGGATAAAAGCATTAAGAAATAAGGGTATGACCTGGGTCAATCAGCAATCAGCGATTAAAAAAGTACTCATACAACAAGCCATTTTATAAACTGAAAAGAGTAAAACGATGAAAAAAATCATATTAGCCTGCATGTTAGCAATAGTAGGTACAGCGCATGCTGACGAGGCAGGTATTCGAAAGTCTATGGAGGCTGCGTATCCTGGTGTGAGTATAAAAAGTATTACCAAAACTAACTACGCAGGTTTGTATGAAGTTTACTTGGACGGACAAATTGTATATACCGATGATAAATTTAGCTTTTTGATTGCAGAAGGGCGCTTAATTGACCCTAAAACAAAGCGTAATGTTACCGAAGAACGGCTTGAAGATTTAACACGCGTTGATTTTTCAAAATTACCTTTAGACAAAGCGGTGAAAGTGGTGCGCGGTAACGGCAGTAAAAAAGTAGTAGTGTTTTCTGACCCTGACTGCCCATTTTGCAAACGCCTAGAGCAAAATGAACTCACCAAAATTAATGACATTACCGTATACACATTTTTAATGCCGTTAGAAAAGCTTCACCCAGACGCAGCAACAAAATCAAAAGCCATTTGGTGCTCTTCAGATAGAGGAAAAGCTTGGATGGATTGGGTACTTAAAAACGAGTTAGTACAAAATGATGGAAAATGCGATGTGCCTTTAGCAATGGTTGCCGATATGGCAGCTAAATTTGGTGTCTCAAGTACGCCAACGATGATTTTTGCAGATGGCAGAAGAATTAACGGTGCTTATCCTGCAAAAGAAATTGAGAAAGCAATTGCAAGAGCGCAAGGTAAAAAATAGAGTTGTTTAGTAAAACAAAAAGCGATGTTAAACGTCGCTTTTTTATTTTGTGAAAGATTTATTCTGTTTTTGTTACTGGCGTATTTTCAGCCACGGCCTTAGGTTTTCTTGGCGCGCGTGGC
>CAYXGE010000076.1:0-8872 GCA_964464435.1 uncultured Methylophilaceae bacterium | reverse complement strand
GTTCATTTTTCAAAAGAGGCGTTATTTTAATGTAAAACGAGCTTAAAGCCTACATAAATCAGGATGGCAGCAAGCGCAATGCGAACCCAATGCTCAGCAACTTTAGAACTCATGTGACTACCAAGGTAAATGCCAGGCACAGAACCGATTAATAAAGTCCCTAATAGCGAATAATCAATCGTACCGATGGACGCATGTCCTAAGCCTGCCACCAAGGTCAGTGGCACCGCATGGGCAATGTCGCTACCCACGATGGTGGTAATTTTTTCTTTGGGATAAAGCATGATTAAGGCCGTCACGCCCAATGCGCCCGCACCCACTGAAGTCAATGTCACCAAAGCCCCCAACACCAAGCCGAGCAAGACTGTTAGAGCAGGCACATATTGCTCTGGAATCCATTGCCCTTTGGCGACAGCAGTCATCAACTTGGCTCTCAACAACACAGCAACAGAAGTCACAATCAAAGCCACGCCCAACCAAAACTTAATTGTAGCTATCGCGGTAGTGGATTCCACATCCATCGTGCGCAGGAAAAAAATGGTGGCAATCGAAGCGGGCACACTACCGATACCGAGCAATGTCACCATTTTCCAATCGATATTCCCCAACTTGCCGTGGGCAAAAATACCCACAGATTTAGTCACCGAGGCAAACAGCAAGTCAGTGCCAACGGCTACTGCTGGTTTGATATGAAAAAACAGCAATAGAATTGGTGTCATTAGTGAGCCGCCACCTACACCAGTTAAGCCTACCAAAAACCCGACAACAAAGCCTGCAATGATATATCCGAATTCCACAAATACGCCTTAAAAAATTTTGTGCACACTATATCAGCCCTTTAATGATTGATTTAATAATTTTTTGTTCTATCATATAGTTTTTAGTTATATTAAACGGTATGAAATTTCATCAACTCAAATATATTCATGAAGTTGTCAAACAAAAGCTTAATATTTCAGCAGCAGCGGAAGTGTTGCATACCTCTCAACCAGGCGTGAGTAAGCAGATTCAAATGCTTGAAGATGAGCTTAATCTGCAAATTTTTCAACGTCATGGTAAACGTTTAGTTGGCATTACTGAGCCAGGTAGCGTTATTGTAAGTTTGGCTGAGAGAGTGATGCATGAAATGGAAAATATTAAGCGTGTGGGTGAGGAATTTGCCAATATCAGCACTGGTGAACTCACTATTGCAACAACACACACACAAGCAAGATACAAACTTCCGATGGCTGTTAAGTCATTTATGACCTTACACCCACAAGTCAAACTGACTATTCATCAAGGTAGCCCAACGCAAGTGTCCGAACAAGTGATGCATGGTGAGGCGGATATTGGTATCGCGACAGAAAGTATAAGTAGTTATGAGAGTCTACTTTGCCTACCCTGTTATCAGTGGAATCGTTGCGTCGTCGTTCCTCACGAACACCCATTACTTCAAGAACCAACACTTACTTTGAAAGTTATTGCAAAGTATCCAATAGTGACTTATGACTATGCATTTACTGGAAGTACACTGGTCAATAAAGTGTTTCATGATGCTGGTGTAGAACCAAATGTTGTGCTAACTGCTATTGATGCCGATGTGATCAAAACTTATGTGGCTTTAGGATTAGGGGTTGGCTTGCTTGCCCATATGGCATACGACAAAGAACGCGATAGCCATTTAGCGATGCTGGATGTCAGTCATCTTTTTCCACCAAGCACGACTTATCTAGGCGTCAGAAAAGATGCCTTTCTAAGAAGTTATATGTTTGACTTTATTAAGTTGCTAGCACCAGAGTATGATGCAAAAGCAATAAAACGTGCTTTAATGAAGTAACATGGCGATTAAGGGTTGATGATGCATAGATTACTTGTTTTTACTGGCTTGATAGCAATGAGCTTTCTCATCTGTGCCTGTGCTTCTAATGCATCAAAACATGCCAAAAGTACTGGATATATTCAAACAGAAAGCGCGATATATGAAGTGGCGGTAGCGCCCAATGTCAGTTATCAAGATTTATTAGATAGCCTCAAAAGCTTGTCTCAAGGCATGAACTACGTAAATCCTGCTAACTTTCCGATTGGTGAGCATATGAAACTCAGAGGGATAGACCCGCAAGGGGTTAAAGAGGTACATACCTACTGTAATTTGGGGCAGGGCACTGAAATTATCCTCGACCACCCTGAATTTTTAGTATTTGCCCCCTGTCGTGTGGCAATATATGAAAAGCAGAAACAATTATATTTGGGGTTGGCAAGACCCACCCATGATTTAAAAAATATCAAAAATCCCACACCACGCGCTATAAAAGCCGCACAGGAATTAGAAGCCGATTTAATTAAACTATTAAATAAAGCCAGTAAGGGCGATATTTAAGTCACTCAAATCTAAGAAAGCTAGCACGATGATAGACCCAATCTTAGTGGCAAAAAACACGGAAATTTCAAGTCACATTTTACCCAAAATGGCTAATCGACATGGTTTAATTGCGGGGGCAACGGGCACTGGTAAAACAGTGACTTTACAAGCGCTGGCTGAAAACTTTTCGCGTATTGGTGTGCCTGTCTTTATGGCGGATGTCAAAGGTGATTTATCGGGTATGAGTCAAGCTGGCGGTGGGAACCCTAAAGTTGATGCACGCGTGAAGCAGCTTGGCTTAGAACATTTTAACCCGCAATCATCGCCTGTCATGTTTTGGGATGTATTTGGCGCAAAAGGTCACCCAGTTAGAACTACTATCGCAGAAATGGGGCCGTTGTTATTGGCACGCATGCTCAATTTGAATGATGTGCAAGGCGGCGTGCTCAACGCCATTTTTAAAATAGCAGATGATAAAGGCTGGTTGCTTCTTGATTTAAAAGACTTACGCGCTATGAGTCAGCATGCCGCTGAAAATGCGCTGGAATATCAAACAGAATATGGCAATATTTCTTCAGCCAGCGTGGGCGCAATTCAACGTGCATTGTTACAACTAGAAACAGAAGGTGGAGATTTGCTCTTTGGTGAGCCTGCGCTCAATTTAGAAGACCTCATGCAAACAGATGCAAAGGGACGCGGCTTTATTAATATCTTGGCTTCAGACAAGCTGTTTAACTCACCAAGAGTCTACGCTACGCTTTTATTGTGGTTGCTTTCAGAGTTATTTGAAAAACTACCAGAAGTAGGAGATTTGGAAAAACCAAAATTGGTATTTTTCTTTGATGAAGCGCATTTGCTATTTACCGATACTCCGCCAGCACTCATGCAAAAAATTGAGCAAGTGGTACGGTTGATTCGTTCAAAAGGTGTAGGTGTTTATTTCGTTACACAAAATCCGCTTGATGTACCTGATGTTGTGCTGGGACAACTTGGCAACCGCGTACAACACGCGCTTCGCGCGTTTACGCCGCGTGACCAAAAAGCCGTAAATGCGGCGGCAGAAACTTTTAGAGTCAACCCAAAAGTGCATGTTGAAACTGCGATTACTGAGCTTGGTGTGGGGGAGGCCTTAGTTTCATTTTTAGATGAGAAGGGGATTCCTAGCCCAGTCGAAAGAACCTTTATTTGCCCACCCGAAAGCAGAATTGGTCCTGCTACCGATGCAGAGCGAGCGGCAGTGATCAAAGCCTCGCTAGTGAGTGGTGTATATGAAAACTTGGTAGATAGAGAGTCTGCCTACGAAAAGCTAAAAGTGCGTGCGAGTGAATCAGCAGAAACGCCTCAACAAGATAGCGGGTTTGATTGGGGAGATTTATTCGGAAATAAAGATACATCCAAGAAAAAGAGTGGTCGCCAAGCAGACACCATTTTAGAAACTACCGCTAAAACGGTGGCAAGAACCGTAGGATCAGAGCTTGGGCGGCAAATTGTGCGTGGGATATTAGGTTCAATTTTAGGTAAACGTTAGCGATGGAAAATACATCTGAATTAAAACAATTTGAGCAAATTGCCGATGCAAAATTAGAGCTAGCAGCATGGGTTTTAATGGGGTTGGCGCTCATTGTGGTGCTGAAAGTACATCTGCTGCCAGCCTTAATTGCGGGTCTATTAGTATTTGAGTTGGTGCATATTATTGCGCCACATATCGCAAAAAAACTACCCGGCAAAACCTCAAAACTATTAGCAGTTGGTTTATTGGCGATGGCGGTAGTTGGCTTGCTGACATTGGCTGTTATGGGGTTATTAGCTTTTTTTCGTTCTGATGTGGGTAGCCTACATTTATTACTTGGAAAAATGGCAGAAATTATTGAAGACTCAAGAAAAATACTGCCTGTTTGGATTGATGATCACTTACCAGAAGATGCGATTACTCTACAGCAAATCGTTACTGCTTGGTTGCGTGAGCACGCAGACGAGTTACAGTTTGCAGGGCAAGAGTTTGGCCGAGCGTTAGCGCAAATTATTATTGGTATGATTATTGGCGGTATGGTGTCGCTCAGAGAAGCAACACTGCGTGAACGTTATAAACCACTAGCTAAAGCGATGGCAACGCGTGTTGAACTATTGGGCAGTGCTTTTAAAAATATTGTGTTTGCGCAGGTTAAAATATCGGCAATAAATGCCACATTTACGGGCTTATATTTGGCAGTTATCTTGCCGTTGATGGGCGTACATTTGCCTTTAACTAAAACCATGATTGCCATTACTTTTATTGTCGGCTTAATGCCAGTGATTGGTAATTTGGTGTCAAACACTATTATTGTTGTCGTGAGCATGAGTCAATCATTAGGGGTGGCTATTGGTTCCTTGGTTTTTTTAATTGTGATTCATAAGTTAGAGTACTTTCTTAACGCAAAAATTGTAGGTGGGCAAATTCGAGCCAAAGCTTGGGAGTTATTGGTTGCCATGTTAGCGATGGAAGCCACGTTTGGTATAGCAGGTGTTATTGCGGCGCCTATTTATTATGCGTACATTAAAAGTGAGCTCATGAAAAAACAATTAGTATAATTAAATCCGCCAATTAAATGATCGATATCAATTAGGCTAAATAAGGACTAAATACCCCTTTCAATTTCAATTAGTTTTTTCTCATGCTACTGCAAAATGGAAATAATCCTTAAATTTCTATATTTGCAAAACCAATGAGCAACTTAAAAACAAGCGAACGACAAAAAGAAACTGCTTCAGACATTGCGCGTGAAACCATCAAGCGAATGGCTATAGAGCGCATTCCGCCTACACCAGATAATTACACACGTATTTATCATGAAATTGCTGGTATTCCAATTCAACAAGATTTAGAGGTATTACTAAAGCGCATTATTAAACAATTACCAAAGCAAACAACAGAAGACATGAAATGGCAAAATGCTTGGAACAAAGCCATTTCTGAAAAATCAGCAGTTGCATTAACTTCACTCATTGAATCTACAATACAAGCCAAATCTGAACAATCTAGGCTCTGGCCTGATGCAATTCGTCATTTGCTAATGCAATGGACAAAGAATCAAGCAGGTATCACCCAACAATACAAAAAAGAAACGCTTGAAAAAGTGTTAATTAATTACGCTACAGCTATTGATTTACCTGAAAAGATTAAAAGCTTAAGCAAAAGTTGGACGCAACAAAATAGCCATGAGTATGCCCAAAATATCTCGCTCTCTGAACCATCTATTGCCATTGAATCAACAGTAGATATCAATGAAACCCAGCTTAATCAAGTTGCAGGGCAGGCTACCATAGTGGCAAATGAAGCTAGCCAACCAGATCCGTTTCAAGAAACCTTGCGTGTTTTACAAGATGTTTTAAATCAAACACTTAACTATGGATTAATCCCTCGCTTAGATGGTTACCCAGAACTCAAAGGAGAGGCGAGCGAGGTATTTGAACATGTGAGTAAGGCTAAAAAACTTAAAGAATGGCAAGTGGTTGCAAAAGAGTTACGTGGATTGTTGGTTAAAGTAGAAGTGGTGAATCATGAGGACGAGGAAATTAAGCACAGTTTAATTCGTCTACTGCGTTTACTCATCGATAATATTAGCGAGCTTGTGACTGATGACCAATGGTTAAATGGGCAAATTACGGCTTTACAGACTATTTTATCTAGTCCTTTAGAAAAAACCATGATTTCTGATGCAGAAAAAAGTCTAAAAGAAGTCATTTTTAAGCAAAGCTCGCTCAAGCTGAGCTTAAATGAAGCAAAGCAAAGCTTTAAACAGATGATTTCAGTGTTTATTGACCGTTTAGGGGATATGTCAGACTCAACTGGCAACTATCAAACCAAAATTGAACATTATGCCGATGCAATCTCCAGTACAGAAGATATTACGCAAATTAGCTCTATTGTTGAAGGCTTAATGCAAGATACGCGCGTGATGCAAACAGATATCTTACGTTCTCGTGAAGCGTTAGAGGAGCAAAGAAACATTGCTGTGAGTGCTGAAGTTAAGATTAAAGAATTAGAAACAGAGTTGACGAAATTAAGTGAAAAAGTGCGGGTAGATCAACTTACAGGTACGCTCAATAGACGTGGTTTAGACGATGCATTTGCGATTGAAATTGCTAGAGCGCAGCGTGGCGAAACCACCTTGAGTGTTGCCATGTTGGATATTGATAATTTTAAAAACCTTAATGATACTTATGGTCATGAAGCAGGGGATATGGCGCTAAAGCACTTGGCCAATGTAGTTAAGGATACGGTAAGACCAACGGATATCGTGGCCCGTTTTGGTGGTGAGGAATTCGTCATACTATTGCCAGAAACTGATATCGAAGAAGCAGTGAGTGTCATCAGTCGATTGCAGCGTGACTTAACTAAAAAATTCTTTTTACAAAATAACGAACGTTTGCTGCTCACATTTAGTGCAGGTATCGCAAAATTTAAACTTGAAGAAGACCAAGCGAGTGTATTGCATCGCGCTGACCAAGCCATGTATTTAGCGAAGAAAAGTGGTAAAAATCGTGTATTGACGGAGATTGATTTGTCTAGCACTTAAAGTGTTAAAATGCTTAACAAATAACCCTTTTGAAAGAATAATATTGTTAAGTAAGCTACTGATTAGTTTTATTTTGTTTGCCTTAACTGTTTTTAATGTTCATGCTAAAGCAGTTCTCATACTTCCTAAAACCGGGTTAACTGCAAATGAGTTAGGCGTGATTGTGAATACGCAAGACCCCCAATCTGTGCAGGTAGCCAATTACTATTTAACAGCACGTGGCATTCCTGAAACTAACTTGATTAAAGTAAGTTTTGAGCCTAGCCCTATGTTATCAAAGCAAGCTTTTGAGAAAATCAAAGCAGATATTGATGCCGCAACCCCAAGTCATATTCAAGGTTATGCGATTACTTGGACTTCGCCTTATCGCGTTGGCTGCATGTCTATTACCTCAGCCATTGCGCTGGGCTATGATGATGCTAGCTGTGGTCATTGTAAGCCGACTAAACCAAGTGAATATTTTAATACAAGCAGCGTATCGCCTTATACAGACTTAAAAATTCGCCCAGCCATGATGTTGGCAGGCACTAGCTTTGAGCAAGTTAAAGCGCTCATAGATAAAGGGGTAGCGGCGGATAATTCCATGCCTACAGGCAACGCATTTTTACTGAGTACCAGTGATAAAAATAGAAACGTGCGTGCAGTCCATTTTGACGATACTAAAAAAGCCTTAAACCCAGCGTTTTCAACCTATGTGATGAAAGCCAATGACATATCATTTAAGCAACAAGTGATGTTTTATTTCACTGGGGTTACGCATGTTAAACATCTTAATACGCTCAAGTTTTTGCCAGGGGCATTAGCTGACCATTTAACTTCCGCAGGCGGCGTATTACTCAATTCAGGCCAAATGAGTATTTTAAAATGGTTAGAGGCTGGCGCTACTGCAAGCTATGGCGCAGTGGTGGAGCCTTGTAATTATCAAGAGAAGTTTCCTATGCCAGGTGTTGCAATGTTTCACTATATGACTGGTGCAACAGCCTTAGAAGCCTATTGGAAAAGTGTTGCATGGCCAGGCGAGGGCGTGTTTGTGGGTGAACCCTTAGCTAAGCCGTTTGCCCCCAAAGTGACTGAAACAGACAATCTGACATTTGAAGTCACTATGTTTTCACCCACCCCAAAAATGATGCTTATTGAAAAAGCTGAGAGCATGCTTGGAGTGTATCAGCCACTAGGACAAAGACCGATTGCTGCTGGTCTCAACCAAATGCAATTTAAACTTAATCAAGAAACAGAAAGTGCGCAATTCTTTCAACTGCGTTGGTAAGTGTTAGAGATTAAGTATCATATGCAAACCATAGCAAAGTCAGGGCAAGCTGAGCAAACCATTAATAAATCAAGGTTTATTGCTGTTGCGCAACATTGCAGTAGCGAACGTGAGATTGCGCTTTTTCTAAGCCAATTTGCCGCACAACACCCACATGCACATCATTTAGCTTTTGCTTATCAACTTAAAACGGATAGCGGTATTGTGCAGCGTATGCATGACGCAGGCGAGCCATCCGGCACCGCTGGCAGGCCGATTTTACAGCCCATAGAAGGTATGAAGTTGCTTAACGTGTGTGTAGGGGTAATACGCTATTACGGTGGCATTAACTTAGGTACAGGGGGTTTGGCACGCGCCTATGGTGGTACGGCGCGCATGGCTTTAGATAAGGCAACCCTAATTGACTACGTTGAAATGCAAACGCTAACCTTGCACGTACCCTATGCCCAGCTAGATATATTGCTACGTGATATTACAAAACTGAACGGTAAATTGTTGGATAAACAATTTGGGCAATTGGTTACTGTTATAGCGAGTGTACCTAAAGAACATGCTAATAGTGTAAAGAATCGCTTTAGCACATAAAAAAAGCCGCAGATTTGCGGCTTTTGATGATATAAAACATTAAACAGCTTGGCGTTTTCTCCATCCCACTAAGCCAAACAGAGCTGAACCAAATAACCAAGCTGCAGCTGGCACTGGTACAGC
>CAYXGE010000075.1:0-9001 GCA_964464435.1 uncultured Methylophilaceae bacterium | reverse complement strand
AATGAAGCCATTGATACCGCGCGTTATTGCCTGATGGATACGCTAGGTTGTGGTTTAGAGGCCTTGTCTTACCCTGCTTGCACCAAATTGCTTGGTCCAGTCGTCCCTGGCACCACCGTGCCCAATGGCGCAAAAATTCCAGGTACACAATTTCAGCTAGACCCTATTTTAGGGGCGTTTAACATTGGTGCAATGGTGCGCTGGTTAGACTTTAACGACACTTGGTTAGCCGCAGAATGGGGTCACCCTTCTGATAACCTAGGCGGTATTTTAGCTACAGCCGATTGGATTTCACGCACTCGCGTAGCCGCAGGTAAAAAGCCACTCACCATGCGCCACGTGCTAGTTGCCATGATTAAAGCGCATGAAATTCAAGGCGTTTTAGCGCTAGAAAACAGCTTTAACCGCGTCGGTTTAGACCATGTGATTTTAGTCAAAGTCGCGTCTACCGCCGTTGTTACTGGCTTGCTTGGCGGCACTAAAGAAGACATTATCAACGCTGTTTCAAACGCATGGGTGGATGGTCAAAGCTTGCGTACTTATCGCCACAGCCCCAACACAGGCTCACGTAAATCTTGGGCGGCGGGTGATGCTACCTCTCGCGCAGTGCGTTTAGCGCTCATGACCATAAAAGGCGAAATGGGCTATCCATCAGCGCTCACCGCCAAAACATGGGGCTTTTACGATGTTTCCTTTAAAGGTCAAGCGTTTAAATTCCAACGCCCATATGGCAGTTATGTCATGGAAAACGTCCTGTTTAAAATTTCATTCCCAGCGGAATTCCACGCACAAACCGCCGTTGAATGCGCCTTCCAGCTGCATGCACAAGTCGGCAACAAACTCGACACCATGGAAAAAATTGCGCAAATCGACAAAATTGTCATCACTACGCACGAATCAGCCATCCGCATTATTGATAAACAAGGCCCGTTGGATAACCCTGCAGACCGTGACCACTGCATTCAATACATGAGTGCCATTGGCTTACTCAAAGGCAACCTCACCGCAGCGGATTATGAAGACAATGTAGCTGCAGACCCACGCATTGATGCGCTACGTGACAAGATGCAATGTGTAGAACACAAACCCTACAGTGAGGATTACCACAACCCTGAAAAACGTTCGATTGCCAACGCCATTCAAATTTTCTTTAAAGATGGCACAAAATCAGAACAAATCGCGGTGGAATACCCGATTGGTCATCGCCGCCGCCGTAATGAAGGCATTCCTGAGTTGGTTAAAAAATTCAAAGTCAACTTGGCGCGCCGCTTTCCAGCCAAACAGCAAGAAACGATTCTGAGCGCATGTATGGACGAAGCTGAGCTTTCTGCCATGCCTGTAAACGAGTTTGTTGATATGTTTGTGATTTAACTTTTAAACCCCTAGAAAGACCCTAGCCGACTTCAGTCGGCTTTTTTTCGTCGCTTGCATATTATTATCATTGATCCCACATTTTCCATGTGGACTTGAAATGGCAACGTAAGAGAGCATATGACTTCGATGCTTTTAGCCTGCTAAAACGTGAATAGCAAATCAAGCTAACCGCTGGCTTGCCACTTAAACATTGCAAAGTTAGAATGCGCTAAACAAATAACAAGATTTATGCCATGAAACTTTCTAACATATTCATTATTGCCATTGTTGTTTTTGCCTCGGCTGGGGCAGCTCAATATTTATTTAAAAATAGAGACTTACCATTAGAAGAAAAGATGACTGCGGCATCAATGCAAGATGATTTAAACCGCGTACAAGCGATTATTGACCAAGCGAAGCAAAACCCCATTAGCAAAGAGCCACGCAAAAACCCTTTTGCATCACCCTCATCTGCTAAAACAGATATACATAAATGTGTAAAAGATGAAACCATCATTTATACAGACAAAGCTTGCCCAAAGGATATGCAACAACAAGCCATTAAAAACGGCACTTACAATGTGGTTGCGAGCGTAAAAGTTAAAGGCAAACCTAGTAAACAGGCCACCACGTATCATGATAAAGCCTTGCAACAACAACTTGGTGCAGGCTACTAAGTTTAGCGCATACCAGGAAAGCGTCCTTGCATAGCACGCATGAGTTTACCCATGCCGCCTTTTGACACCATTTTCATGATTTTTTGCGTTTCTTCAAACTGATTTAACAAGCGGTTGACTTCTTGCACTTGCACGCCTGCACCCGCGGCAATGCGGCGTTTACGCGTGGCTTTAATCACTTCTGGTTTGCTACGCTCTAGCGGCGTCATCGAGTTAATAATGCCTTCAATTCGGCGCACGTTTTTTTCAGCTTCTGCCGCGTTCATTTGGCTTGCCATACCCGCCATTTGCGCAGGCATTTTATCCATGAGCGCACCCATGCCGCCCATATTACGCATTTGTGCAATTTGCGCTTTAAAGTCATTGAGGTCAAAACCTTTGCCTGTTTTGAGTTTATCGGCAAATCGTTGCGCCTCTTTCATGTCCACATTTTGCTGGGCTTGCTCAATTAGCGATAACACATCGCCCATACCCAATACGCGTGATGCCATGCGCTCGGGGTGAAACGGCTCTAAACCGTCTACTTTTTCACTCACACCAATAAACTTAATGGGCTTGCCTGTGACATGGCGCACCGAGAGTGCCGCACCGCCGCGTGAGTCACCGTCCATTTTAGTAAGCACCACACCTGTAAGCGCAATGGTGTCATTAAAGGCACGTGCCGTATTCACCGCATCTTGACCCTGCATGGCATCCACTACAAACAAGGTTTCAATGGGGTTAAGCAAGGCATGAATTTGCTTGATTTCGGCCATCATGGCTTCATCTATTGCCAAGCGCCCTGCCGTATCCACAATCAGCACATCATAATAATGACGTTTAGCGTGGTCTAAAGCACTAGCCGCAATGTCAGCTGGTTTTTGGCTGGTATTCGATTCAAAAAAGTCTACTTGTAAATTTTTTGCCAAAGTGCGTAATTGCTCAATCGCCGCAGGGCGATACACGTCGGCACTCACCAGCAATACCTTTTTCTTTTGTTCTTTGAGCTTTTTGGCAAGTTTGCCAGAAGTGGTGGTTTTACCTGAACCCTGCAACCCTGCCATTAAAATAATGGCGGGCGGGTTGGTGGCTAAATTGAGCTCTGAGTTAGCCTTGCCCATGAGTTCGGTGAGCTCTTCATGCACCACCTGAATCACCGCTTGCCCTGGGGTTAAGCTTGCTAGCACTTCTTTGCCTTGCGCGCGCTCTTTTACTTTGGCAATAAACTCTTTCACCACTGGCAAGGCAACATCTGCCTCAAGCAAGGCCATACGTACTTCTCGCATGGCATCGGCAATGTTTTCTTCTGTGAGTCTGGCGTGACCACGCAGTGTTTTAATGACGCCTTGTAAACGACCAGTTAAGTTTTCTAACATAATATGCTCAATTTTTTACTAATTTTTGAATAAAATAAAAGGTAACTCATGCAATTTTAACTCAAACGCGCGATAATTAAGCTATGCATGTATTGATTCCTTATTTGATTGTTGCTTTTATTTATTTAGCCGTTGCGGCTGACTATTGGCGCGTGGCTAAACAAAGCGAAAAAAACTTTACCTTACACTCCGCCATGATAGCGCTAGGCTTGGCCTTACACGGCTGGTTGCTTTACAGCAACATCTTTGCTGATGGCTTTAATCTTGGCTTTTACAATATTCTGTCTGCCATTTTTTGGTTAACCGTGGTGATTTATTGGGTGCTTGATTTTAAACACCAACTATATAGCCTTCAGGCCTTTGTGTTGCCACCCGCCGCCTTGTTTGCCTTATTACCTGCATTGATTTCACAAAATCATTATCTAGCCGCTGACCAATCTGGGATGTTAATAACCCACATTGGCATTGCTTTGTTAGCCTACAGTTTGTTTACTTTTGCTACCTTGCACGCATTGTTAATGGCAGTTGCAGAACGTTACATGCACAAAAAAAGTAGTGTGCTAGCGTTGCCAGATTTTCCGCCAATATTGGTGCTAGAAAACGTGTTGTTTAAAGTATTACACATTGGCTTTGCTTTACTCACCATTACTTTAATTAGCGGTATGTTGTTTTCAGAAGAAATTTTTGGCAAGGCCGCAGTGTTTAACCATAAAACCGTGTTTTCAATTGCCTCTTGGCTCATTTATGCTTGGCTTTTAATTGGCAGGCATCGCTATGGCTGGCGCGGGCGCAAAGCCATTAAACTCACCTTAATTGGTTTTGTATTGTTATTGCTAGCTTATGTGGGTAGCCGCTTTATACTGTGGATAGTACTAGGCAAGTAAGTACCTACTATCCTAAAGTACTTTATCTTAAGCTTATTTGCGGCCACCCTTGTGCTATGGCATAGGCCGTGAGGGTTTCATCTGCATCAACCGCTACAGGGTTAGTGACTAATTTCATGAGCGGCAAATCATTGTGTGAGTCACTATAAAAATAGCTCGTTTCAAAATCAGTAAGTGTTTGATTTCTGGCTTCTAACCATTGCATTAAACGCGTTACTTTTCCCTCTTGAAAGCTAGGCACGCCAACAAAACCACCGGTAAATTCACCATTAATTTGTTCAGGATCTGTACCAATCAAGTATGGAATACCAAACTCTGCGGCAATCGGGTTAGTGATAAAGCTATTGGTGGCGGTAATAATCATCATCAAATCACCTGCCGCTTTGTGCTTTTCAACCAATGCTCGCGCTTTTTCGGTAATCATTGGGCGTATTACCTTCTCCATATATTTTAAATGCAATGCATCTAAAAACTGGCGTGGGTGCTTTGAAAGCGGATTAAGCTGAAACTTTAAAAAAGCTTCAATATCTAGCTTACCTTGCTTGTAATCGTTATGAAACTCAACATTACGGTCATGATGGGCGGCACGGTCTAATAGACCTTCTGCAATCATAAACTGCCCCCACTGAAAATCACTATCGCCCGCTAACAGGGTGTTATCTAAATCAAATAATGCTAAATTCAACGACTAACTCCAAAAATTTATGCGCCATCTTGCGCGTACGTCCAAATTAAAAATACACCCAACAAAATAATCGCCAGTGCTAAGTAATCACTTAGGTTAACATGCTCGTTGGCAAACCCTACCCCTAATACAAATGCCACTATTGGGTTTACAAAAGTATTACTGCTTGCCAGCATTGGGCGTACATGCTGAATTAAATACATAAAAGCACTATAGGCAATGATTGAGCCAAAAAACACTAAGTAAGCAAATGATAGCCACGACTTTGCACTCACACTGCTGGGGATGGTTTCACCCCATGCAAAACTCATCAATAACAAAATTAAGCCACCTATTAGCATCTGCGCACCACTCGCCATAAAGCCTTTGGGCATGTCTAAATGCTTGCTCCAAATGGAGCCAAATGACCACAACGCTGCGGCTATCATCACCAACAAAGCCCCTAAAGGGTCATCACTCAGGCTACCTTCCACATTAAGCAAAGTAATGCCACCCAAGCCTATAATTAAGCCCAGCCACTCACGTTTGGCAATATGATGCCCCCACAACGTTGAAAATACTGCCATCCATAACGGTGCTGTAGCAATACTTAACGCCGCCAAACTGGATGAAATGGTTTGTTGTGCATAGGTCACAATGCCGTTGCCAAACGCCATTAACAGCGCCCCAACAATGGTTGCGCTAATCCATTGTTGTTTTGTTGGCAAAGACGCGCCGCGCCAAACCAGCCAACTCATAAGCAAACCACCTGCCAAGGTATAGCGCAAACCTGCCATTAAAAAGGGGGGGAAGCTTTCAATAGCAAAGCGTATTGCCAAATACGTTGAGCCCCAGATAAAGTAGGTGCAAAACAAGGCAAGCACGACAACGGCAGGGTTCTTTTGCATGATGGAGGGTTCTAGATTAAGTTGGGCAACGATATGACTTACTTAGCTACTCAAAGTTGCTCAACTTAATAGAACTAAACCTGCGGGTGCGCGCGCTCAAGCCCACTATAGAGTTTATTTAAGCCATTTAAATAAGCTTTTGCAGAGGCCACTACAATGTCAGTATCTGCCCCTTGCCCGTTGACAATACGCCCACCTTTAGACAACCGTACAGTCACTTCACCCTGTGCATCTGTACCGCTGGTAATGTTGTTGACAGAATACAATTGTAACTCCACACCACTTTGCACCACTGTTTCAATTGCCTTAAAGGTTGCATCCACAGGACCACCGCCAGTGGCATCCGCTTTTTTCTCAACCCCATTTTCAGAAATAGTGAGTAAGGCATGCGGAATTTCACCTGTTTGTGAGGTGACTTGCAAATACACCAATTTAAAGCTTTCTGTCGCTTCAGAGATAAAGTCTCCACTAACCAAGGCATGCAAATCTTCATCAAATATTTCTGATTTTTTATCTGCCAACTCTTTAAAACGCGCAAAGGCAGCGTTTAATGCATCTTCACTTTCTAACTGTATGCCCAACTCTGTTAAGCGTGTTCTAAATGCATTTCTTCCGGACAATTTACCTAAAGTCAGTTTATTAGCACCCCAACCCACATCTTCTGCGCGCATAATTTCGTAGGTTTCACGATGTTTTAATACGCCATCTTGGTGAATGCCACTCTCATGGGCAAATGCGTTTGCACCAACAATTGCTTTGTTAGGTTGCACTGGATAACCCGTAATTGAAGAAACCAACTTAGAAGCAGGCACAATTTGTGTGGTATCTATGGTGGTCTCTAATTCAAAAATATCACGGCGCGTTTTAACTGCCATCACAATTTCTTCCAAACTGGCATTGCCAGCACGCTCGCCCAAGCCATTAATAGTACATTCTACTTGGCGCGCACCACCCATCACCGCCGCCAATGAGTTTGCCACGGCCATGCCTAAGTCATTATGGCAATGTGTAGACCAAATCACTTTATCGCTATTTTTAACGCGCTTAATTAAGGTTGCCATACGTTCACCCCAAGGAGCAGGAATAGAGTAACCAACGGTATCTGGCACATTAATAGTTTTAGCACCTGCCTCAATCACCGTTTCAAATACGCGCACTAAAAAATCAATGTCTGAACGCACCGCATCTTCAGCTGAAAACTCTACATCTTGCGTATACTCAAGCGCCCATTTCACCGCTTGTACCGCGCGCTCTACCACTTGGTCTTCCGTCATGCGGAGTTTATTTTCCATATGAATTTTGCTGGTGGCAATAAAGGTATGAATACGCCCTTTAGCTGCAGGTTTAATCGCCTCACCAGCGCGACGCACATCGTTTTCACTAGCACGCGCAAGAGAGCACACTGTAGACTTTTTAATGGTTTTAGCAATTTCTTGAATCGCTTCAAAATCACCTGGGCTAGCCGCAGCAAAGCCTGCCTCAATCACATTCACGCCTAACTTTTCAAGTTGTCGGGCAATACGCAATTTTTCTTCTTTGGTCATTGAAGCGCCTGGGCTTTGCTCGCCATCGCGCAAGGTAGTATCAAATATAATTAATTGTTTGTTGTTCATGGTTAAATCCGTATGGTTTGAATTCTTAAGAATGAATTCATCGTGCGTCATTATTCAAATAGCATCGCAGGTTAATATTTTAACCTGAGGACACTACTGTCATGTAAAAATTAGGGGAATTATTTGCGCGCTACGCGCAGTAGTTTAGCTAAACGTTTAGCCAAAGTTGGACGCAACAACATCGCTACTATCAATGAAGTGATAGCAAAAACGGCAAAATAAGTTGTCGGTGTAAATTGCATGATTAAATAATATACGAAAAAGTTAAGCTTCTGCAAGCCCAAACGTAAATTTTAATGAAATTCCTTATTTCGCAGGTTACTCTGTAGGCTCTTTAGCAGCTTCTTTACTTTGTGTTTCTTGGTTAGCTGAATTCATTAACCACATTAAATAACCAGAGATTCCATAGACAAAGGCCACTGCAAAAAGTACCTCGGGCGGACTGTATGAAATAAGTGTAATGGCTACCACAATGGCAAGAATTGCCATAAAAGGTACACTCTCTTTTAAATTAATGTCTTTACCACTATAAAATTTAAGATCACTGACCATGCTAAAGGCAGCAAACAAGGTAAAGCCAAAGGCCAGCCACTTCATTTGTATCATGCCAAAAAAGATTTCTTTACCGGTAATACTGTACTCGCTAGACACCCAAACAAAACCTGCTAACAAAGCCGCCGCCGCTGGGCTGGGCAAACCCTGAAAGTAGCGTTTATCTGCACTACCAATTTTGGTATTAAATCTTGCAAGGCGCAAAGCCGCACAAGCGCAATAAATAAATGCGGCTATCCAGCCTAGCTTCTTTAGCGGCCCTAGCGCCCATTCATACATAATAAGCGCGGGCGCTACACCAAATGACACCATGTCTGACAAGCTATCGTATTCGGCACCAAAATCACTTTGGGTATTGGTCATACGTGCTACACGCCCATCTAAACCGTCTAACACCATGGCAATAAATATGGCAACGGCTGAATGTTCAAAATTACCATTCATTGCCTGCACTATGGCGTAAAAACCACCAAACAAAGCCGCAGTAGTAAACAGATTTGGCAGTAAATAAATGCCTCGCTCACCTAAAGTGGGTTTGTTATTGGTTTTTCTGGGGCGCTTTACTGTTTCTGGTTTTTCAGCCATTAGATTCCTGACTCATATTTCATTTTGGCTTGAGTATAGCAAACTCTTTGCATTTGATAAAAGATTAGCCGCTTGTTAACGCAAACTAAGCGCTCATGCATATGTGCAATATGATAGTATCTCGGCTCATTTTGAATCTAAATTGCTATGGAATTTTCACTTATTAATAATAACGGCTTAGCCCGTCGTGGTCAGATCACACTCGCTCATGGCACCGTGCAAACCCCAGCTTTTATGCCAGTGGGAACGTATGGCACGGTTAAAGCTATGTCACCCTTAGAACTTAAAGAAATTGATGCGCATATTGTACTCGGCAATACCTTTCACCTATGGTTGCGCCCCGGGCTTGAAGTGATTGCCGCACACGGCGGGTTACACAAGTTTATGGGCTGGGATAAACCGATTCTCAC
>CAYXGE010000074.1:0-9028 GCA_964464435.1 uncultured Methylophilaceae bacterium | reverse complement strand
TGGCTCAACCATTCCTAACTTTGGGTTAGTCATTAATAGCTTTACTTGGTCAGCCATGATGTTGGCTGCTTCATTAAGTAAAATATCTTTACTGTTTTTTCTTTCATTTTGCAGGGCAATATCATCATCTAGATTGCGCTCGTTGGCTTGCAACCCATCGTCTTGTGTACGTCTTTTGCCTAAACCAGTATTACCTTCGGCCTTTTCTCTTGCAGCCAAGCGGGCTTCTTGTTGTTCGCGTTCTTTACGGCGCTCTGCTTCATTTAATGAAATCACATTTTTCTTTTTTAGTGCAGTAAATTCGGCAATGTCTTCCATTAAAAATTGAAAGTCTTTATTCTTTTTAATACGCGCTTGATATTTGTTAGTGAGCTCACCCAGCATAGGTTTAATGCTTGCCACTGGGGCGTAATTGGCTGGCTTGATTTGCGCCCATGGCAGTGCATTTTCTAAGCTAGACTCACCCATTTCATCTGGGTCAGACATGGCTGGCATACTAATATCTGGGGTCACACCTTTGAGTTGTGTAGTACCGCCATTGACTCTGAAAAACTGTGCCACAGTGAGTTTAACTTGACCAAACTTTGGCGTGTCACTGCTCACTAATTTGTCCATGTCCACCACTGACTGCACAGTACCTTTACCAAAACTTTGCTCACCCATGATGACACCACGTCCGTAATCTTGCATGGCCGCAGCAAAAATTTCTGAAGCTGACGCTGAGCCACGGTTAATCATGACACCAAGTGGTCCACTCCAAGCTACGCCTGCGTTGTTATCGCTGTCAATTTGCACTTTACCTTTGGCATCACGCTCTTGCACCACAGGGCCTTTATCGATAAACAACCCTGTTAGCTCAATAGCTTCATCTAAAGAACCACCGCCGTTATTACGCAAATCTAAAATCACGGCTTCAACTTTGTCTTTTTTTAATTCTTCTAATAATTTAGAAACGTCACGCGTTGCACTTTTAAATTCTTTATCGCCTTTTTGTCGCGCGGCAAAGTCTTGATAAAACACAGGCAACGCAATCACACCAACACGGTGGGTAATATCGCCCTCTTTGACCTCAATAATAGATTTTTTTGCAGATTGTTGCTCTACATTGATTTTTTTACGTACCAATTGAATACGTTTATGTTGCCCATCTAACCCTGCTTCTGCAGGCAAGATGTCCAAAACCACTACACTGTCTTCCGCGCCACGAATCAAGTCTACCGTATCGTCTAAACGCCAGCCTGTCACATCCACAGGAATACTATTAGCGCCTTGCCCAACGCCAATAATTCTATCGCCAGGTTTCAACTTGCCAGACAGCGCGGCAGGGCCACCAACTACAAGCTCACGAATGGTCGTGTATTCATCTTTATCTTGCAAAATAGCGCCAATACCCACCAAAGAAAGTTTCATGGAGATATTAAAATCTTCTGCCGCACGCACCCCAAAGTAGTTGGTGTGTGGGTCTATAGCACGACCATAAGCATCCATAAAAATCTGAAAAACATCATCACTTTTCACTTTTTTAATGCTATTTAAATAACTGTCATAGCGTTTGTTTAGCGTCTCTACAATACTTTTATTATCTTTGCCAGCAAGCTTAAGTCTGAGCCAATCGTTTTTAACACGTTTACGCCAAATGTCATTAATTTCATCCACATTTTTTGCCCAAGGTGCTTTTTCACGGGTTAATTGATGCGTTTCTTTTTGGTTAAAATCAAAGCCTTTGCTCAATAGCGATTTTGCATAAGTGACGCGCTCAGCCATACGCTGTTGATAAATGTTATACATGGCAAAAGGTAAGCTTAAATCTTCCTTTTTAATTGAATCGTCTAGCAAGGTTCTGGCTTTAGTAAAATTATCGACATCTGACTGCAATAAAAATACCTTTTCACCATCTAAACTTTTGAGATAGTTATCAAATATTTTGCTAGAAGTCGCATCATCTAACGCTACTTTTTTATAGTGAAAATGTGCCATCACTTCTGAAGTTAGTTTAGCCGCTGGCGCTTGCAGTTCTAGCGGTTTTACTTGCGGCGCAACAAAGGTTGTAGCACTTGCCGCCGCATGCGTTACCGCAATACCAAAGCATTGTGCAATAAAAATTAAACCAATAGTGATGCGTTGAAATGACATAGTATTTACTCAAATGAATGTATTGTTTAGTGGCTTAGCACCTTGTTAAGTTCCATCTTAGCAGAACTTAACATAGTTATGCGCATGCCAGCTATGCAATAATACGGCATGATTAAACAAATATTAATGTTGGTCACCCTCATTTTTAATGTATTGACCGTTCATGCGGATGTTCTCTCTGGGCAAGTGACGGAGGTGATTGATGGGGATACGTTTGTGTTGATGGATGATCGTTTTGAATCTCACACCGTCAGAATTATGGGGATTGATGCGCCCGAGTATCACCAACGCTATGGTAAAGAAGCCAAGTATTCGCTTGATGCACTCATTGGCATGCAACAAGTGTCTGTCAAAACAAACCAGCAAGACCAATATCAGCGTACATTAGGCAAGGTATTATTATCGGGTGAGGATATAGGTCTAACACAAATTAAACGTGGCTTTGCTTGGCACTACAAAGGGCCGAAAAAAGGGCGCAAAGGTGAAGATTACGCTTTGTATGCACAAGCCCACAAGCAAGCTAAAGCTGAGAAAATTGGCTTATGGCAAGATGAAAAACCCGTGTCGCCCGCGCGCTGGCGGCACCGCGCAAAACGACCCAAATATGATTAAGGCTTATGCTAACGCACAACAGCGTCAAGCTCGCCTTTTGAATAACGTTGCGCTAACACATCTAAAGAAACCACTTTAATTTTACTGGCTTGTCCAGCGCTACCAAATGCTTCAAAACGTTGCTTACATAATTGTTTTGCCGCTTCAATCGCCGCTTTAAAAAATACACGCGGGTCAAACTCTTCTGGGTTTTCGTGCATGGTTTTGCGCATGGCGGCCGTCATTGCCAATCGAATGTCGGTATCAATATTCACCTTGCGCACCCCATGTTTAATGCCTTCTATAATTTCAGCCACAGGCACGCCATAGGTTTCTTTAATGTGCCCACCGTAAGCTCGTATCATTTCTAGCCATGATTGCTCAACACTTGAAGAACCATGCATCACCAAATGCGTATTGGGGATACGCGCATGTATCGCCTTAATACGGTCTATCGCCAAAATATCGCCTGTGGGTGGACGGCTAAACTTATACGCGCCGTGGCTTGTGCCAATGGCAATGGCTAGTGCATCTACTTGTGTCGCTTTAACAAACGCTGCGGCTTCATCGGGGTCTGTGAGTAATTGCGAGTGGTCGAGCACGCCTGTTGCGCCCACGCCATCTTCCTCGCCTGCCATGCCAGTTTCAAGTGAGCCTAAACACCCAAGCTCACCCTCTACTGAAACGCCCACTGCGTGCGCAAACTCTACCACCTTGCGCGTCACCTCAACATTGTATTCAACGCTGGCTGGCGTTTTTCCGTCACTTTGTAATGAGCCATCCATCATCACGCTAGAAAACCCACTGCGTATGGCCAATTGGCAAACAGCAGGGGATGCGCCATGATCTTGGTGCATACAAATAGGAATATGTGGATATTGTTCTAAGGCCGCCTCTACCAACTTACGCAAGAACGCCTCACCTGCATAGCCTCTTGCACCCGCCGAAGCCTGTAATATCACGGGGCTATCAACCTCGTGCGCGGCTTTTAAAATGGAGTGTATTTGCTCCATATTATTGATATTAAATGCGGGTAACGCATAATGATGCTCTGCCGCATGGTCTAATAATTGTCTTAAAGAAGCTAAAGCCATGGTAAACGCTTTACAATTAAATACTCAAAACAATAATACACTTAATTATGGCAAATAACGTTGCAGTGTTTGGTGAAATGCTTGCCGATATTTTTCCGCAACAAACGGTACTTGGTGGTGCGCCGTTTAATGTGGCACGCCATCTTAAAGCACTCGGCGTCAATCCCCTGATGCTTTCTAAAGTAGGCAACGATGCTTTGGGTGAACAGATGCTCAATGCTATGCAAACTTTACACATGCCAACCTCGGGTGTGCAGATTGATACAGTATATCCAACAGGTAAAGTGATGGTGCACCTTGAGCACAACAGCCATCGCTTTGAGATTTTGCCGCAACAAGCTTATGACCACATTAATGCATCATCAGCGCTGCAAGCGCTAACGCAACAAACCCCTAGCCTTATGTATTTTGGCTCACTCGCCTTAAGAGAAACCACCTCTTGCGCCACGGCAAATACTTTATTAAGCCAAGTACAATGCCCACGTTTTTTAGACATTAACTTGCGCGCCCCTTGGTTTTCTAAAGATAGCTTAACCTTTGCCATGCAACATGCCGACTACTTAAAAGTGAATGATGAAGAACTTACCCTATTGGCAGAAATGTTTGGCTTAGCAAAACTTGAAGCAGCACCCATTGCCCACCAGTTAAAACATCAATTTGCGCTTAAGCAAGTGATAGTAACTTGTGGCGCACATGGTGCGTGGATGATAGTTGAAGATGGCAACAAATTAAGCGCAGCACCACAGCCCCTTAAGCACGCACTGATTGACACAGTAGGCGCTGGTGATGCATTTAGTGCGGTGATGATACTAGGGTTATTAAACGGTTGGGATGCGCAAACCAGTTTGCATCGAGCCAACACCATGGCAAGTGCCATGTGCACAATACGCGGTGCGGCACCAACTTCACATGCGTTTTATGCAGAATTTATAAAGGATTGGCAATTAGCACTAGCCTAAACCTGTGAATTACATTAATATGCGCGGCTTGTTGTGCGGCGTGATACACGCCAAACGATACCCAAAGGTTGGAGCGGTAGTTCAGTTGGTTAGAATACCGGCCTGTCACGCCGGGGGTCGCGGGTTCGAGCCCCGTCCGCTCCGCCAACCCACCCATGTTGTCATTTAAGCTTTGATAAAAAGCATGTATAGCATGAGGCCAAAGTACAAAAACGCAAATACCGCAACTATCCAAAATACCTTAAGCATATTTTGGTTAATCAACGCCAATTTGTCATTGACGCCTTTAAGCTGCTCTTCAATACGGTCTTGATTATCCATGATGTCCACCCTGCGCTTGTTTTTCTTGCATAAACTCTACATAAATATTGCGGTGCTTCATGCATTCTGCACTGCTTTTATCTGGGCATGAGGCGCGTAACTTACAAAAACAGGTGTTAGCCACCATCTCTTCTAGCGCTTTCAGATGGTATTCTTTGTTAGTTTCAACGGCACTGGTCATAAAAGTTCCTTAATTGATGCTAGATTGACAAACCACCTGAGCAAATGTTCACCACATTAGCCTTTGATTTTAAGTAGCAATCTGCGCCACACTTGCGTCAGTGCATTACCATCTAATTTGTAATGCTTATGTAAAGGCTGTTTTACCTCCCAGCTGGCTTTTAACCCCGCAGGAAAAGTCACCAAATCGCCTTTGCCAAATTGCACTGGTTCACCACCTTCTGGGGTAATGACACATTCACCTTCTAAAATATAAGCCATTTCTTGCTCAGGAAACACCCAAGGAAACACCGATACTTCTTTTTGCCATGTTGGCCATTTGCTCACATTGAGCGATTCTAACTGCGCTGGTGATGGATTTTTCTCTACAATAATTTTGCTCATGTTGTCTCTCTTTAATAAAATTACGCCCATTTTAAAGCAATTTGAGTCCAACCCACGCACTCATTTCACATTTCTTGTTTGCACAACAATAGTGCAAATGACTGATAAACCTAGTGTTTAATTTGCACAAAATCCAGCTTTGTACTAATCAATTCAATTAGTTAAAAATTGGTGCAGTTGTTGCTTTTGTAAATAAGATTAGGCATGAGGGTAATAGCAATGACACAACACTTAGAAAAAAGCTTAAAAGAAAATATTCGTTATTTAGGTAAAGTGCTTGGCGAAACCATTCTGATTAAAGATGGCAAAACCACTTTTGACATCATTGAAAATATTCGTAAATCTGCGGTTAAGTTTCATCGTGAACACGACCAAACCGCATCTATTACTTTAGAAAACTCACTCAAAGATTTAAGCCCCGAGCAAACAGTTTCTGTAGTGCGCGCGTTTAGTTATTTTAAACATTTGGTTAATATTGCAGAGGACTTATACGCCAATCAGCTCACGCGTTTGAATGAAGATAACCCTGTAGCGGGTGCGTTATCGCATACAGTTAAAACGATTGCAGAAAAAGATTTAGCCTTTAAAGATATTGAAGACTTTTTTAAAACCGCCTTAGTTTCCCCCGTACTTACGGCACACCCCACAGAAGTGCAGCGCAAAAGTATTTTAGATATTGAGCGTCATTTAGCGCATTTGCTGGCTGAGCGCAGTGGTGTGCTGTCTAAAAGAGAGCAAGAGCGCAACCATCTGCTGATTCAAGGCGCGGTAATGGCACTATGGCAAACGCGCATTTTGCGTTTTTCTAAACTCACAGTGGCCAATGAAATTGAAAACGCCCTTAGCTACTATGAAACCACGTTTTTAGAGACGATTCCTGAAATCTTGCAAGATTTAGAACGTGACCTCAACCAACAATATAGTGAATACCTCAAAGAGCCATACCAGCTACCGAGCTTTTTACACATGGGCAGTTGGATAGGCGGCGACCGCGATGGTAACCCCTTTGTTAATGGCACCACCTTAAAACAAGCGGTGGCCATGCAGTCAGCCACGGTGTTTAAGTTTTACGCTAAACAACTAGATGCGCTGCGCCGAGAGCTCACGCCCTCTATTCGCTTAAATGATGCCAGCCCAGAAGTCATGGAGCTTGCCAAAGCTTCACAAGACCAATCACCGCACCGATTAGATGAACCTTACCGTCTGGCTTTAAACGGTATTTACGACCGCTTTGTGGTGACCGCAAAATCCCTCACCCCTGATGTTGATTTTGCCGTGCCAAGCATAGAAATTAAACCCTATGAAAACCATGATGCACTTCTGGCAGACCTTAATATTCTTACGCAATCGCTCAAAGCCAATGCCGGTGAAGCACTCATTTACCCGCGTTTAGGCAAGCTGATTAAAGCCATTGAAACCTTTGGGTTTCACCTTGCCACTGTAGATGTGCGTCAATCTTCAGATGTGCATGAGACGGTTATAAAAGAACTTTTGCATAAAGCTGGGTTTGACTTTAACTATGATGAACTCACAGAAGAAGAAAAAATCAGCACTTTGCTCGAAGAGTTAAAACAACCGCGCTTGTTGTTTTCACCTTTTCAGCAATACTCTGAATTAGTGCACAAAGAAATTGGCGTGCTCAATGAAGCCCGTGAGCTACGCAAACGTTTTGGCAACCGCACCGTGCGCCAATACATTATTTCGCACACAGAAACCTTGTCAGACTTACTAGAAGTGGCCTTATTGCAAAAAGAAACAGGCATGCTCAAAGGGCTTTGGGGCTCGCAAAAAATTCAAATGGAGCTCAATATTGTGCCGCTATTTGAAACCATTGCCGACCTGCGTGAAGCGCCCGTGATTATGGGCAAATGGCTCAGTTTGTTAGGCATACGCCATGTATTGCGTAACCAAGGTAATGAGCAAGAAATTATGCTCGGCTACTCAGACAGTAACAAAGACGGTGGCTTTTTAACCTCTAACTGGGAGCTCTACAAAGCTGAAATTTCATTGGTAGAATTATTTAACCAAGCCAAAATAAAACTGCGCTTATTTCATGGCCGCGGTGGCACCGTGGGCAGAGGCGGTGGCCCCACTTACCAAGCCATTATGGCGCAACCACACGGCACAGTAGATGGGCAAATTCGCCTCACTGAACAAGGCGAGATTATTGCCAACAAATATGCAGACCCCAAAGTAGGCAAACAACATTTAGAAACGCTGATTGCCGCTACCATAGATGCCACCTTGTTTCCTGCCGATGCCATAGAAACCAAAAAACGCAGAACCTTTGAACACGTGATGGAAGAACTCTCTGCTACGGCCATGAGCAGTTACCGCAATTTAGTGTATGAAACACCAGGCTTTGCCGACTACTTTTTTAGTGCCACGCCCATTTCAGAAATTGCACAACTCAATATTGGCAGCCGCCCAGCCGCAAGAAAATCCACCCAACGCATTGAAGATTTACGTGCCATTCCGTGGGGCTTTTCATGGGGGCAATGCCGCCTTTTGTTACCGGGCTGGTATGGTTTAGGCAGTGCAATACACCAATTTCTTAACGCCGATGAAAGCTTAAGAGAATCGCGCACGCAAACGCTTAAAGAAATGCTAGATTGCTGGCCATTGTTTAAAACACTCATTGCCAACGTAGATATGGTGCTCGCAAAAACAGACCTCATTGTGGCAAGACACTATGCCCACTTAGTGGCAGATAAAAAACTGCGCGAGTCTATATTTAGCCGCATAGAGCAAGAGTACACACTCACTACCAACGCACTTAATCTACTGCTAGAAAGTGATGAACGCCTAAGCTGCAACCCCATGCTGTTAAATTCAATTAAAAACCGCTTACCGTACTTAGACCCGCTTAACCATTTACAAGTAGAGCTGATTAACCGATTTAGACAAGGTGAAACCAACGAAAAACTCAAACTGGCGATTCAACTCACCATAAACGGGATTGCCGCGGGGCTTCGCAATACGGGGTAGTTTGCGCAAGTTTTTGTTGCTCAATTTCAAGCCAATGTTGCAACACACTTAAACAATACGCTTGCTGTGCTTGGCTAAGCGCCACCCCCTGTGCAATGCCATGCCACTGTTGTAAACAACCCCTGCAACACAAGGCCGTGGCATGTTGCGCCACAAATACAGGGTGCCCACGCATGGGGGTTTGTTTACCGTCATTGGGCGGTTGCGCGGGTGCTAGCCTTTTTTCAATAAAATCTTGCGCATGCAACATCACCAGCGCCAAGCCTTTATCTTGCAAATAAACAATATCTTGACCTTTAAGCGCAAAACTTGCCCTAAAAGATGAAGTTGCCAACGCCTTAAATAAAGATTCTAAATTTCTCACAAACGCATTATAAG
>CAYXGE010000073.1:6795-9041 GCA_964464435.1 uncultured Methylophilaceae bacterium | reverse complement strand
ACCACAAAGCCAAGCAGAAATAAAATCACCAAGCCACCCACACTCATTAACAAAATAGGGTAAATCGATGCGCTCACAATTTTTTTCTTGAGTAAGCCAATTTGTAATTCATAGCCAATGTAGCGATTGAGCGCTTGAGGTAAATCGCCTGTTTTTTCACTGGCTTTTACCGTAGCCACAAACAACAGAGGAAATGCTTGTGGTTGTTGCTCAAGCGCAGCCGATAATGTTTGGCCTTGGTAAAGTAACTGCAAGACATTATCAAGCACCAACTTGCTATCGCTGTGGTCATCTTTCACTGCCAACGTCTCAATTGCCTCAACCAAATTAAGGCCAGCCTCTAACAAAGCCAATAATTCTTGGCTAAATAACACTAAGGGAAATTGCTTGTTAGCACGTATGGATGTTTGCTGTACAGTTGCTGAAATGGGCGTGTAGCCTTTTGATTGCGCTTGTGAAAGCGCATCCTGCTGATGCATTGCGGAGATGTTCAGTAACACCATCTCTCTTCCGCGCACTGCTTTTACTTGAAAATTCATCTTCGACTTCGTTACCAGTTAGTAACGTCTTCAGCTTCTTTAGTGCCACCTTGCTGCCCATCTTTACCTAGCGTGTATAAATCATAATCACCATGCTCACCCGGTGCTTTGTAAAGATAAGGCTTATCCCAAGGGTCGTTGGGCACACTTTTCTTTAAGTAAGGACCTGCCCATTTGGGGTTATTGCCAAGGTTATTATTCAACGCGGCCAAGCCCTGCTCAGTTGTTGGATAACTGCCTGTATCAATTCTAAACTGATCTAAGGCTTTACCAAGCGCATCAATTTGCGCTCTTGCTGTTTTTGTTTCCGATTTACCAATTTGCTCAAAGTATTTTGGACCAACATAGCCAGCTAGCAAACCAATAATGACCATTACCACCAGTAACTCAAGCAGTGTAAAGCCATTTACGTTAGATTTAGTCGTTCCTAAGGGGTTCTGTTTGCGCATGGTTACTTGCATAAAGTTAAATTAGTATGGCAATTTTAGTTAATCTTGTTTTCAATAAGATTTAAGTTTTGTGACAGTTTTGTCACAATCTTACATTTTTGGACTAAAAGTACCGTGTCTAAACTTTAACTGAGGCATAGTCTTTAGGGTAAATGACCTTTTCGCGAGCATCAGACCAGATTAATTCACATGACTCGTCATCCACATGGGTCATTCGTCCATGCTTATCCACGCAATACTCACCACATACAATCATGTCTTCAAATTTAAAATCTTGTCCAACACGCGTATATTCAAATAGAACACTACGCACTACTTTTCCACCTCGTTGCACATGGCATCCATTACTAATCCAAGTGGGCCCAATAATTTCTGCACCTTTATCAACACGTGCCCCTGAACCTATATACACTGGCCCTTGGATTTTAGTATTTTCCCAATCGATATGTACATTTAAGCCAACCCAGATTCCAGGCTTTACCTGCTTACCAGGCATAGGCATTGAAGGCACCTCGCCTTGCATTAATTGTTGCATTACATTCCAATAGTCAGTCACTAAGCCAATATCAATCCAATTAAAATGCTGGTTTATCGCATAAAAGGGTAATCTTTTTTCTACAAGTAAAGGAAACAAATCAGAGCCAATATCAAAGGTACTGCCAGAGGGAATAAGATTGATTGCCTCTGGTTCAAAGATATAAATACCTGTGCTTGCTAAATTAGACTTGGCGACAGATGGATGAGGCTTTTCTTGGAAAGAAACAATTTTTCCTGTTTCATCGGTTAATACAATGCCATAGTCAGATACTTTATCCAATGGCACCTCTTTGGCGACTAAACTTACCAGCGCGCCCTTACGCTTATGTTTTGCCACTGCAGCTGTGATATCCAAATCAATAATTGCATCGCCACAAATGACTATGGTTGTTTCATCAAAGAAACCACCAAAATCTTGAATCTTTCGCATACCACCTGCAGAACCAACAGGGCTAGGAATGATTTGACCATTACTGATATCGCCCTCAAATGAATAACCAATCTCTATGCCAAAACGATGTCCATCACCAAAGTACTGCTGAATTTTTTCATGTAAATAACTCACATTAACCATCACTTCTTTTATGTGATGCTTAGCTAGATGTTCTATTAAATAAGCCATGACAGGCTTTCCTAGTAAAGGAATCATTGGCTTGGGAAGTTCATATGTTAGCGGACGCACACGAGTACCTTTACCCGCGGCTAGAATCATGGCTTTCAT
>CAYXGE010000073.1:2478-6695 GCA_964464435.1 uncultured Methylophilaceae bacterium | reverse complement strand
ACTTTTACGCCTGATGGAAGTAAATTATTAGTTGCAAATGAAGGTACGCCTTCTGTTTATGGCTCACGCATTGGCACATCAACACCTGCAACTTTTAACCCTGCAGCAATTGATCCAGTTGGTAGCGTGAGCATTATCAACATGAACACGCGAACGGTTACTGCAACACCAACTTTTGCAGGTGTTACACAAACTGGAAGCAATATTAGAACAAATACAGGTATGGATTTTGAACCAGAGTATATTGCGGTCAACTCAGCTGGCACCAAGGCTTATGTAACCTTACAAGAAGCCAATGCCATTGGTATTTTAGATTTAAACACCAATAGTTTTGAAAAAGTAGTTGGTCTTGGAGCTAAAGACTTTAGCTTGCCTGGTAATCAGATTGATACAAGAGACAATGCTACCATCAACTTTACTTCACCAAACGTAAAAGGTTTGTATATGCCTGATGCTATTGGAGCTTATGAGGTGAATGGCGCTACATTTCTAGTCACAGCCAATGAAGGTGATTTTCGTGAAGATGACGGCGACCGCGCAAATGCTAGTACAGTTGGCGCAACAGGTGATTTAGCAAATTTACGTATTACAAATACGGATTCTTCTACAGGAAGCTTATTTGCGAGGGGTGCGCGCTCGTTTTCGATACTTGATGCAGATGGCAACCGTGTATTTGATAGTGGTGATTTCTTAGACAAAAAAGCTGCTGAGCTCGGCATTTATGATGATGTAAGAAGCCGTGTAGGCGGTGTAGAGCCAGAAGGTGTGAAATTATTTACTTTAGCTGGTAGAACGATTGCGGCCATAGGTTTAGAAAGAACGCTCAAGAGTGCGGTTGCTTTGTACGATGTGACAGATCCAACTAATGCGACCTTTTTGGATATGTTAATTACCGATGGTGATATTGCTCCAGAAGGCTTAGATGCTTTTGAGTTTGGAGGTAAAACCTACCTTACTATTACTAATGAGGTCTCCAATACCACCACGTTATACTCGATTACTCCAGTGCCAGAGCCTGAAAGCTATGCCATGTTATTGGCAGGCCTTGGTTTTATTGGACTAATGAAGCGTAGAAAAAATAAGTAATAACATGATAGCAATTCTAGTCTGCATAGACTATTTATAATGTTTCTTAATTAATATGTTTGACTTAATACAAGCTTAATATGTTACTAATAAAATTTGTTTTATTTCTATTAATTATTTTAAAGGGCAACATGATGAGACTTTTTAAAGGCGCAAAATTCGCACTATTGTTGTTAATTAGTAGTGCCAACGTAAATGCCGATACCATTACAACATTAAGCATACCCCCGCTACCTGCTGCAATTAATTATGCTAACAATTCCGTTATAGCTTCAGTTGGTAATACCTTTTGGGATAGTTACTTTTTTACAGTCCCAGAGAGTTCAGCAACTTCAGTCACTACTGTTATCAACATTAATGACTTTTATGCATTGAGTAACGTTAGCGCACGAATCTATCAAGGTGGCACCCACGAAACAGCCTTGGTTGTACCCAACACCCTTGCACAAGCATCAGCCATCACTTCAAATATTGCGCCAGGTGTGGATGTTTCTACAATTGCACTAAATGTAGCCTCATTATCCGCAGGAACTTATACGTTACAAATTAAAGGTAACATTACCGGCTCTATTGGCGGTGGCTACTCTGGGGTTCTTCAATTAGCAGCTCCAATTCCAGAACCAGAAAGCTATGGAATGTTATTAGCTGGTTTAGGGTTAATCACTGGCATCTCTCGTTTAAGAAAGAAAATTTAGTTCTTTTAAGTGAAAAAATGTTGTACGGTAATCAACTCTACTTAGTTTGACTAGCAGATTGATTAGCGAAATTCTTAGTTTCCGCTCTGCTCATAAAACGACCTTAGACTTTAGACACAAGTTTAAGGTCGTTTTGCTTAGGCATTTTAACCTGCTGATTTGGAATAAACACTTTTGCTAAACCCACTCAAGAGAATCCACGTGGGCAAATCACAGTCATATCTATAATGGGGATGACTTGTTAGTCAGCTCTATATCTACGGACACTGTTCTGAGTCATCATTTAAAACCAGCAAAAAATTTATACTTACTTTTCACAAGTATTTGAAAAGGTCATGTTAATACAATGAAATTACTAATAGTTATCTATGTATAATTTTTATTCAACAGGTTAAAAATAATTTAAGGGGTTCAATCTGGCACAAATTTGGCACACTAACAATGACAAAACGTGCAAAATAAAGCAATATCATGCACAGACAGAAACACAATATCTTAATGATTTATAATAATAAATATGGCGCCCCCGACACGAATCGAACGTGTGACCCTCCCCTTAGGAGGGGGATGCTCTATCCACTGAGCTACGAGGGCAATAAAGCAAATGCAACATTTTCTCATATTTCATGTCATAGTTGAGACTGATAGAAATACAATATAAGAAATATAGAGGTCATTATGAAGTTAATATCGATACTAAGCGTTTTTGTAGGGGGTGCATTTTTGCTAGTTAATCAGTTATCTGCTGCAGAACTGCCTAAAATTGGCAGTGTAGCCCCCTCATTTAATCTCCAAGATGCATTTCAAAAATCACACCAATTAAAAGACTACCAAGGACAATGGGTGGTGCTTTATTTTTACCCTAAAGATGACACACCGGGCTGTACTAAAGAGGCTTGTAGCTTTAGGGATGATTTATTTAAGTTAGAAAAACTAAGCGCAAAAGTAATCGGTGTCAGTGTCGATGACAGCAACTCGCACGCAAAATTTGCCAAAAAATATAATTTACCCTTTCCTTTACTCGCCGATAAAGATGGCAAAGTGGCTGATAGCTACGGCGCTCTCAGAAATTTAGGGATTATTAAAATGGCCAAGCGATATACTTATTTAATTGACCCAAATGGAAAAATTGCTAAAGTATATTTAAGCATTGATACATCAAGGCACTCTCAGGAGATTATTGACGATTTGATGGCATTGCAAAAAAGCTAACCCTAACTATTTAGATGAGAGTTAGCTTTGTGTTAAATTTATAATTAATTGTTAGGCTAGTTGTAAGTTCTGCACACTACCCCAAATCACCAAGGTAGTAATCATTAAAAAGCCCCAAGCTGTCATCCCTGCCGTTAAAATTGCGCCAAACAACAAGTAACGATGACCTTGCTCCCGCACTTCTAGTGTTTCTGGTATGCCATAGTAAATAAATCCCGCTGATGCCATCATAGCGAGTGATGCAACCACTAACATAACCAACATATTTGGGACTAATAAAAACACAGGCATCAACCACAGAGGCGTTGGTGCTACAGCAGCTAAGGTAAATGCTTGTATATAAGTAGGATGGGCTTCTGCAACCTCTGAAAGTTGTTTAATCACTGAAGCCATTAACGGTACTGCTATTAACTGCACAAGAAAAAATGCAATCGCTACAATCAGTAATTTATTTGCGGGTAATAAATCTAAAAATAACACTTGCCCCTTGTTGCCGGCTAAATAAATCATGACAGGTGGAATTAAAGCAAACGGTACAACATGCAACAGAAATAAACGGTGAACTGGAGAATGTTTACTAACTAAATCTTGCCATCCTTGCGTTGGTGAAAAAAATAGTTTAAATAAAGTACCAATGCTCATTTTTTGCCTCACTTTCACTTATTTACATTTCAGTTACATCTACGTCATTTTGTCACAGATTTAACGATTCATGTAAATTTTACTGCCTTTGAAAACGCAAAAAATATAGATTTATAATCCGCAAGAGAACGAATCGAAGTTAACCGCTTTTAAAAATGGATCATAATTCACGCTATCTGGTGTTGAGCTTAATAACACCACATCACCACCTGAAGCCCCAGCAAAACCACTTTCACCAGCACTTAGATTTAAACTTCCACTACCTGTGCTGGCTTGACTCACAGTCACCTTGCCTTCAATCACTGTGACAAACATACCCTTATCATCTGGATTACTTAATTCACCACCAAAAGCTTTAGTGGTATCGCCGTCTAAGCTTTCAGGCAGTGGTACATCATCTTCAAATAATTTAGGCGTACTAGATAACAATATAGGTTGTGAATCAGAAGCGTCTACATAACCAGATTGTGTGCCTTCTAATCCTTGTTGACCATTGTCAGAGGTCATATCTACACCGCCCTCTCTTAAGTTAACCGCCAATGCTTTATCACACTCAGTAGACATCACCACTTGGCTTGAAGA
>CAYXGE010000073.1:0-2378 GCA_964464435.1 uncultured Methylophilaceae bacterium | reverse complement strand
CCATCGCTAAATAGCAGGCCTACTGTTGTTGCTTCATTGGTAATGACTGTGTCGCCTACATAAAGCGGTGACTCTATCTCTAGCGGTTTTTTTTCATCACCAGATTCAATCGCTTCTCGATTTGCAACACCCTTAAGTAACACTACTTTGGCAATTGGTTTTTGTTTAATAATAGGTTTAGTTTTTTTAACTGGTGCAGCACCCTGTTCTTCACAATTGAGGTTATTACATACGCGAGCGATATATTCTGTCCCCCTAATACCAATGGTAGCAGTGCTATTGCCTAGGCGATAAGCGTCACGATTACCGCGCTTACCTATTAAACCAGTTACAGTTCTTAAGCCCCCTTTAAGTAACTGAAAAAATGCGCCATCTTTGGCGGGTTGTTCTTTAGCGTAGACATAATCTGCAATTTGAAATACGGTATTTGGTCTTAAAGCAATTTTGCCACCATCAGTAAAGGCCAACATTGCCTTACTGTTTGAACCAGTGACCACCACATCTCCTACATCAAGATTTGAACCTTCTGCTACAAATACACGTTTACCACTTAGCTTAGTGACGGATACCGTGCCTTCTAATAAACCAATCTGTCCCACAGGTTCTGCATATAAATATTGTGAGAAGCAAACAAATAATAGGCATGTGAAAAAGCGTTTTATATACATTGTCTTAGGCTTTCATCGGCATCTTCAATTGTTACCACTTCTGTAGTCGTATCATCTGTCAACGCAAAATCTAGGGTGTCAAAGGCATTTAAAATATCATTGGCTGGCACAATTCCACCAAATGTATCAAAGGCACTAGGCGCTAAGCCAGGCACAAACAATTGTAGGAAATTACTACCACTTGAGAATTGTAAGCCAATTAAACTTTGGTCAATATTTATATTTGAGAAAATACCATTACTTCCTGCAAAACTCATAAAATTAAAGACGTTACCAGCTGCTGGCACAAAACCGTTAAACGGTAATACATTCAAGGTACCACCTAGCGTTGCCGTTCCTGACACATTTAAAATATCAAACAATCCAGCTCCAACCCCACCTAATTCTATGTTAAGAATCGATGAACTATTTAAAATCAAATTACCGTTAATTGTAATTGCACCTGGTGAAAATCCTGGGGCTAAAGTAGCATTTCCAACTATCAAATCGCCATTAATTGTGCCTGTCCCTCCGATGACACCATTGACTAATTGATATCCAGAAGTACCAGTATTAATGCTTGGAGTGCCTGAGTTTTCAAAGATTGTAGTACCAGCATTTTGTACATATCCAGCTGAGAAGAAATTATTACCACCAACGATTAGATCACCTGATGATTCAAAATGATTCGATGAATTAATGTTAGTGTTGTTAATTGTAAGCGTTTGACCTGAAGCAACTGATGCTACACCAACATTATCTAGCGTGATTCCAGTAAAACTAAAGGCACCAGAACCGTTAAGATTCAAATTATTGCCATTTAGGTCAGCGGTTGCGCCATTTCCACTTTGTAAAGTTGCGCCCGCATTTAACTGAACGCCACTTTGGAAAGTATTGTTACCCGATAAGTTTAAATTACCATTATTTGTGAACAGTTGCTGGAAAGTTGCTCCATTAGCGTTAATCGTTGCACCTGCATTATTGGTGATTGCGTTAGTTATCGTGCCAGAACCTAAATCTAGCGTACCTGTATTGGCTAACTGACCAGACCCTGCAAATGTGCCACCTGTACGATTTAATATGCCTGATGAACCCACGTTCAAGCTACCGTCGTTCACAAACACCCCACCACTTAAATTAAAGCTTCCATCAACAACAAGCGTATTGTTAGTTGATAAATTAAGTGATCCATCTGCTATCGATAAAGTAGCCCCTGAGGCTACAGTATTAGTTGCACCATTTAGATTGAGCGTACCAGCAATCACAGAAAGAAGTGAGCCAGTTGTAAATAAATTATTTGCACCGTTTAATGTCAGTGTGCCGTTATTAGAAACACGTAATTCACCTTGCAGCGTTAAATCTGTGTCGTAAGTAATATTAATGCCTTCAACTACCCTAACACCATTGCCAGAAATTCTTAATTCCGCATTACTGCCTGCAATGGTAAAGTTGCCTGCCAAACCAGCGTTATTACCAATACTTCCGCCTTGCCAGTCAAATATACTATTAGCGCCAGCCACGCTAAAGGTATTACCATTTTCAATAATTAATGCTCCATCAATTTGCGTAGCCGTTGCACCATTAAATGTGAGCGAATTAAGCACTGTAACGTTACCGCTATTTTCAAAGTTTCCATTAATCGTTGAATTATCAACGGAAGCTATGCCACTGGCTTGGTTGGTAAAGTTACCACTGAATAGGACATTGGTAAGATTTGCTTCCCCACTATTT
>CAYXGE010000072.1:0-9500 GCA_964464435.1 uncultured Methylophilaceae bacterium | reverse complement strand
CGGCGAATGCGCTACTAATCAGCAACACGGGTCTTCTGCCAAAACGGTCTGAAAGACTTGCAGATATTGGCGTTGCAAGCGTCATAAAAAGTACGGCAATACACAACATGGTTAAAAATGTGGCACGTGGAATTGCCAACGTTTGCGTGCCATAACTTAAGCAGAATACCGTAGCGGTATAAAACAAGTTGTAGCATACGCCCATCGCCAAAGCACCTAAAAAAATTGCCCTTAAATGAGCGTTAAGTAAGTGTTTGATGGGCACCTTATGTGTGCTTTGTTGCGCTAGCGCTTTTGCAAATGCGGGCGTTTCGGCCAATTTAAAGCGCACATACAAACCTACCACCACCAGTAAAGCGCTGGCAATAAAAGGCAAACGCCAACCCCAAGCTTTAAACTCAGCCTCACTTAACCACAATGAAAGGCCTAAAAAGCTCAAGGTTGCCAGTAAAAAACCAACCGATGGCCCGAGTTGCGGGAACATACCAAACCATCCGCGCTTGCCTTCGGGCGCATGCTCGGTGGCGAGTAGTGCTGCACCACCCCATTCGCCGCCAAGCCCAATGCCTTGCCCAAAACGTAACAAGCACAAACAAATGGGCGCCCACACACCCCAACTGGCATAGCTTGGCAACAAACCGATGAGCAAAGTGGATACGCCCATTACCAACAATGAAGCCGCGAGTGTGGCTTTGCGTCCGACTTTATCACCAAAATGCCCAAACACAACCGCGCCTACTGGGCGCGCGACAAAGGCGATGCCAAAGGTAAGAAACGCATTTAACGATTGTGCGGCAGGGTCACTCGCAGGAAAGTACACCTGCCCAATGACCAGAGCGGCCGCCATGGCATAGATGTAAAAATCATAAAACTCTATTGCCGTGCCGATAAAACTGGCCAGTGCTATCTGTGAGGTAGAAACAGGTTTTGACATTTTTTGATATGGATTTCACCAAAAAAGATGCCCTACGAGCCGCATAAATATTGGCTTGCAGGGCATCTATTTGTTTAGTTTAACTTAGAATGTATGGGTATATTGCACGCTAAGAATATCAACGTGACCATCATATTCACCTCTGAGGTTACCGTTAAATTGCTGCCTTGCAAGATTATTTTGTAGGTCATTGATAGAAGCATCTTTTACAAACAAATGCGCGTAGCCCAAATCAAACTTGCAATTTTCATCCATTTGCCAGCTTGCGCCTAATGCCACCCAAGTTCTATCATTGCCTGGAATACGCGCAGTTCTATGCTCACTATCGATTGCCTCTTCATCAAACGCTACACCTGCTCTTAGTTTTAGTTGGTCACTGTATTTATAACTAGCACCGATTGAATAACGCAAAGTATTGTTCCAATGCTCAGTTACCACATCACCTAAAGTGGTACCATTATTTCGCACAATTTTTAATTCTTGGAATTGACTCCATCGTGTCCATGTGACATCAGCCATCACATCCCATTGCTCATTAAGGTGGCTAAAAGCACTTATAGAAAAGTTTTCAGGTAGTGTAATGTCTGCCGTGACATCGGTATTCAGTGTGCGATTAGGAATCGCATTTAAACTTACAAGCGAAGATCTTGAATCACCATCTAATTGTTGCTCCACTTTAGAGCGATATGCCAAGCCAAAACGCGTATCAGGTGTCGCTTGATAAATTGCACCAACATTAAACCCAAAGCCCCAATCATCTCCCTTAACTTTTACCTCACGCTCACCTTGACCGAGTGGTATAGCATTTACCATGCGCGTAAGCTCTGCCTGCGCCCACATTGCTGATATACCCGCGCCAATAGACAACTGCTCATTTACTTTAAAAGCGATAGCGGGATTAATATTAATTGTTTTTAACTCGGATTTGACTGCTTGAAAACGACCTATCCAATCTTTGTCGTACTCCGTTTTTAAACCAAAAGGTGTACTCACCCCCACCCCTACAAAAAGGTTAGGGTTAATTTCTTGAGCGTAATACATATTAGGCACAAAAGCCCAACTGCCAATATCCCCACCCTCACCACCAGCAGCAGATGCAGGCACAAGCAACCCCCTGTCTGAGCGCTGATTATCAAAATGCGCGGTAGGCTTAATAGCGTGACCAGCAATTGCGATTTGCTTGCCTTTTAAATAAGTCATCCCTGCAGGATTAAAAAAGATTGTACTGGCATCTTCAGCCACTGCTGCGGCTCCTGCGTAGGCATTACCCATGCCACTCGCGTTTTGTTCTATCAATGCAAAACCGGCTGAATTAGCAGATGTAGAACACAAGATGCCTGCACCTAATATTAAATAGTGACGCATTACACTCTCCCTCGAGTTGATGTACTTATTAAATGTTTTATATAGGTTATTGCTTTTTAAGCATTCTAACTGATAAATAAAAAATAACCATATGCTAGAAATTTCATGTAATTAGGAATAATCTAACAGAAACGCAGAGAAATACAGCAAAGCTAACCTGCGTTGCATCCAGACTTTGAACACAATATCCAAATAACAGTATCTAGCCATGAGTGATAGGGGAATTAAAATGAACAAGGTAGTTGAATTTTATAGTAATAATCAAACTAGTTTTGAGCAATTAAAAACACAGTTTGACTCAGAGTATGGCGTCATGTGGTCTATTATGAATCCTGAACCTAGACCGTGTTTTAACAAAACATTATTACAAAACTTACTTAACAATCATTTACACATACAAAGCACAGGTGGAAGAGCTGCTTCATATAATGGGCAACACAATATCAACTATTTAGTACTGGCCTCTGGTATAGAGAGTGTGTTTAATTTTGGTGGTGACCTCTCTACATTTAAGAATGCCATCACATCTCGTGATAGAGATCATCTATTAGCCTACGCAAAACTATGCGTAGATAATGTTTGGACGTTCTACAATATGCAAGCACCTGTTACCACAATTGCATTAGTTCAGGGCCAAGCACTGGGTGGAGGCTTTGAAGCTGCACTTTCAGCACATCTCTTGATTGCAGAAAAAAGTGCTCAACTAGGTTTACCTGAAGTGTTGTTCAACTTATTTCCTGGCATGGGGGCTCTGAGCTTTTTATCAAGAAAGATTGGCATGAAAGCGGCTGAAGAAATGGTCAATTCAGGCAAGCTTTATTCGGCTACAGAGTTATATGAGATGGGAGTTGTGGATATATTGGCGGAAGACGGTGAAGGTGAACAAGCGCTATACCAATGGATACGCAAAAATCATCGCTCGCTTAACGCATACCAAGCCGTTCAACGTGCAAAAAAACGTGTTAACCCACTGACCCTTGAAGAACTTTATGAAATTACAGAAATTTGGGTGGATGCTGCGCTAAGGTTAACTGAGCGCGATTTAAAGATGATGGATAGACTTGTTCGTGCACAAAACCAAAAGGCAATTAACGTTGAAACTCAAGAACTTGAAACGTGTTCTCGAGCAATTGCCTAGCAATCAATGCTAATTGTTACTTTAGCGGCTAGCCACTTGCCTTTGGCTAAGATAGTGCTCTACTGATGTGCGAACAGCTTCAAAGTCTGCTCTTAGCTGCCCTGTCATACTTGCGCCTCGAAAGCGCAGTACCGATGGGGCAGCTTTTTCTATAGCATCGGTACGTTCATATACTTTTTGCGCGCCTACACTAAGACTATTGCCCCTTAATGCATGACAATGCTCTTGCGCATCTGCATAACGTTTCTCTTCTACCGCACGTGTAATTTTCTCAACCAATTGCTCAGAGTCTACTAAGTAATTTTTAAGCAAGCGATGCACAAATAGCGGATCTGTACCACCTAACAACTCTAACTCTTTAAGTATTGACTGGTTTAATATTTCATCATCTTCAATTGAAGTTAAGGACCCCATATCAACAATATCACCATACGCTTGAGATAGCATTTCTGTAGTCACTAATGGCATATCAAATAAATGTGCGATGGTAGCAAATAGGGTGTCTGCATCCACTGGTTTACTTAAGAAGGCATCAAAGCCTGCATTACTGGCTTCTTTTTTGGTTGCAACAGTGGCGTCTGCAGTAAACAAGATAAATTTGGTTTGTTTATCGTCTGGCTTAATAAAGCGATAGCTTTTAATTGCGTCTATCCCCGTCATACCCGCCATATTTAAATCTGAAATTACAAGGTCAAAGCTCGAAACCTCAAGCAAATCTAACATATCATCAGCGCTATCAACAACGCTAATTTCATATTCCAACAGCTCTAATAATTTTTGTAGTATTTTTTGATTGGTAGCATCGTCTTCACATATCAACACCTTAAGTTTGCGCATGGCTTGTCTAGCTTCTGCCAGGGTGAGACTTGGTTTGCTTGTGGTATCCAAGCTATTTTGAGAAGCAAGCACAAAGTTGAGATCAAACCAAAAGCGGGTACCAATACCCTCTTTACTATCACACTCTATAACTCCGCCCATTTGCTCGATAATGTGCTTAGATATTGTTAAGCCTAATCCACTTCCACCAAAGCGTCTTGTCGTAGATGCATCTGCTTGGGTAAAACTATCAAAAATTGATTGTTGCTTGTCTTCTGGGATACCAATTCCCGTATCTACTACCTCAAACCTTAAACTACAAGCCTCTGATGAAATATCTAGGGTTTTAACTGAAAACATGACCGAACCACGTTCAGTAAATTTAATGGCATTACCTACTAAATTTGTTATTACTTGTTGAAGCTTATGAACATCCCCAACGAGATTAAGCTCGTGTGATTCTACCCCTGTTGAAAAGGAGAGATGTTTAATTTCTGCCACTTTTGCAAATGCACTTTGCGTATCATTGACTAGCCCCGCTAAACTAAAAGGTTTATTTTCAATTGTAAGTTTATCTTCTTCAATTTTCGCAAAATCGAGTACGTTATTTAATATTCCTAGCAACTGCTTAGATGAACTATCTAAAGTTGTTATCAATTCTTTCTGTTCAAGGTTTAGAGGAGATGTTTTGAGTAAGGTACTAATGCCAACAATACCGTTGAGCGGCGTTCGAATTTCGTGGCTCATCACTGCGACAAATTGCGTTTTAAGCTCACTAGCTCGCTCTGCATATTTTTTAGCTTCATTTAGTCGGTTGATTAAAGTTGCAACGTAGATTGGTAGCGCAATTAGCATAAGGAAAATACTAAAAACGATTGGCTTATGTTCAAACCAATATGGATTAATATTGGTCGTTATTGTGAAACCTATAATACTCAGCACTTGAGCAAAATATAAATATGGTTTACCAAACCTAAAGCCATTACCAAAAGCTACCCAAAGGTAAATGCCAATCACCATAAATCCAGCTTCACCGGCTTGTAGCATAAAAATTGTTGTAGTGCCTTGGTCTAAGAGCGCCCCAAAAATTCGTCGCGCTTTAGCCGTAAAGTAATCCCCCAAGATAGCAAATAAATGCAAAACAGAAACCGACAGGAAAATAAAGTCAATTAAAAATGCTACAACTTCTACATGAGCAATTCGTTGTTCACCACTAAAAAAGACTGCGCTATTTCGATATACCAAGTAGATTAAAATTACCAATCCCACAAAGATACGAATCTTTGCTTGCTCCAATTCCATCGGATCAATGAGTGGCTCTTTATTTTTGAAAACATCAATGAATTTTTTATACATATAGAAAGCTCTTGGATTTTAAGCTGCAAAGTACTCGCTTGTTCTGTTTAGCAGGTGACGAGACACCTCCACCAATTGTGAGGCTGTAATCGGTTTAGTTAAGCATGCATGGGCCCCAACAGATATTAATGCTTGATGTATTACTTCGTCTTTTAAGGCAGTTACCACTAATATCGGTGGTTGTACGCCTTTACTTGAGCTTTTTATTGCCTTAACAAAACTCACTCCATCCATTTGTGCCATTTTATAATCGGTGACCACTAAATCTACAGGGTGAGTATTTAACCATTTGAGTGCTTTTTGTGGGTCGGTCATGGTCACAATGCTTAAGTTAGGCATTTCTGACTTTAACATAGCGGAATGAATTTCAAGCATGACTGCCTGATCGTCAACTAGCAACACGGTTTGACGGTATTTTGGAGAGCTCTTGATATCTAATATTGTTGCCATACCCCTCCCTTGCACACCTGCATCAATGGAATGCAGTTAAATTTAAACTACTGATTCGAGTTGTTTTTTTTGAGCGATGATTTGTTCAATTTTCGGTCTTAATGCTATCAATTTTTGCACAATATAGGGGTCAAATCTAGTCCCACTTTCTGAAATCATGTAGGTATAGGCTTCCTCAATGGTCCAAGCCTTTTTGTATGTACGGTCATTGGTAAGTGCATCAAACACGTCTGCAACCGCTACAATTCTCGCAGCCAAGGGTATTTTTTCGCCTGACAACCCAAACGGATAGCCTGTGCCATCGTATTTTTCATGATGCGCTAAAGCAATCTCGCTGCCCAATTGTAAATATTTTGATGGGCTACCTTGCAAAATATCATGCCCAATTTGCGGGTGACTTTGCATTAAGCTCATCTCTGATTCTGTTAAACCTTCCTTTTTTTTCAGAATATAATCAGGAATTCCAATTTTCCCAATGTCGTGCAAAGGAGAGGCATACTCTATTAAATCCACCATATCTGGTTCTAGACCAAGCGCCTCAGCAAGCATTTTGCAGTATTGTGATATTCTCGCAAGATGCCTTGCCGTATCGCCATCACGATATTCGCCAGCGCGCGCCAAACGCATTAAAGTATCTTTTTCTCGATGCTGTAAATCTTCTGTGGCTTTTGCTACCAGCTTTTCTAAATGCTTACTTTTGTTCTCTAGTGCCAAATGTTGATGCCGCATGGTCAACAAATTCATACTTCTGGCAAGACATTCTTGCGTATCTACTGGCTTAATTAAAAAATCGGTCACACCAGCCTCTAGGGCTGCGTATTTTGTTTCAAGCTCTGGTTTAACCGTTACCATAATAATCGGCACATACTTGTAGCTTGGGTACTTTCTAAGTCTTTCTACAAACTCTATGCCGTTCATGCCTGGCATTAGAAAATCTACCATGACTAAATCAACAGCATTTTTAATCGCCCAATTAAGTGCTGAAATTGGTGCAATCTCCTCATGCAGTTGAATATTAGGGCTAATACCCATAATCACTTTGCCGAGTATAGATCGGCTGGTTTCTTGGTCATCTAAAATCAGCACTTTGCTGTTTTCAATTTTTGCACTACTAATCATTAACACCCCAAAGTTAAATTTTATAAAATGCTTTTTATTTTTGTCGTCATTTCTAAAATGACTTATTTTATAGCCTTTTCATTCACTTATATTCTATAGTTAAAACTGTATCTAAAGTGAAGATTTATCTATTTTGTTGACTCAAAAAACAATTTTTCTTGCTTTCATAATTCATGACTTAATTTTATTTACTTTTACTTCCACTTTAGCCTTAAAAACATATAAAATACAAGGTTTTCGTGAATAGTAATTGTTGCTTAATTTTAAGATGCAAATCGGCAAATATACCCTTAAAAATAATTTGATTGTTGCCCCGATGGCAGGGGTAACCGATAGGCCTTTTCGCATTTTGTGCAAAAAGCTTGGGGCTGGGCTTGCTGTTTCCGAAATGGTGACATCAAATTCACTGCTCTATGGCAGCGAAAAAACAAAACGTCGCGCTAATCATGAAGGTGAGCCAGACCCGATTTCTGTTCAAATTGCTGGCTCAGACCCTAAAATGATGGCTGAAGCCGCCAAGCACAATGTAGATAATGGCGCCCAAATTATTGACATTAATATGGGTTGCCCAGCCAAAAAAATATGTAATGTGATGGCAGGCTCTGCATTACTTAAAGACGAGCCCTTGGTTGCGCAAATATTAAAAGCCGTCGTGGCGGCCGTCGATGTGCCTGTGACCTTAAAAATTCGCACTGGTTGGGACAAACAAAACCGCAACGCCGTAACTGTTGCAAAAATGGCAGAAGATATCGGCATACAAGCACTCGCCATGCATGGGCGCACTCGTGCCTGCTTGTACATGGGTGATGCTGAGTACGACACCATTGCGGCTGTTAAACAAGCTATTCAAATCCCACTTATTGCTAATGGCGACATTACTAGCCCTGAAAAAGCTAAGTTTGTTTTAGATTATACGGGCGCAGATGCCGTGATGATTGGCCGTGCTGCACAAGGTAGACCTTGGATTTTCAGAGAAATTGAGCATTATTTAGCCACTGGCACTCACATGCTACCGCCCTCTGTGGATGAGATACATCAAGTACTGTTAGAACATGTATATGATTTATATACATTTTATGGTGATATTCCGGGCATGCGCGTAGCGCGCAAGCACATTTCTTGGTATACCAAAGGGCTTAAAGATTCAGCCCAATTTAGGCACAACATGAATCAACTGCAAACAGTTGAAGAACAACTTTCTGCGATTAACGCATTTTTTGCACACTTGCACACGCAAGGTGAGCGTCTTGAGTATGTTGAAGAAATGCCAGTTGCATCAGATGCGGAGGCTATTGCAGCATGACACAACGATGCGATTTAGCCACTGCAGTACAACAAGCGCTTCGCGAGTACTTTAAAGACTTGGATGGTCAACCACCGCATGCTGTGTATGATATGGTGTTAGGCTGTATAGAAAAGCCAATGATTGAGTATGTGCTAAACCATGCGAATGGCAACCAAAGTAAAACTGCTGAAATATTAGGGCTTAATCGCAATACGCTAAGAAAAAAAATGCAACAACACAATATTGAATAAGCAATTATTCAGTTCTTTTCAAACATCATCAATTAATTATCAATATGGCAACTATTAAAAGAGCGCTGATTAGTGTTTCAGACAAAACAGGTATTTTAGAATTTGCAAAATCACTTTCTGAATTTGGGGTAGAACTGTTATCTACCGGCGGTACTGCTAAATTACTGCGAGATAATAACATTCCAGTGATTGAAGTGAGTGATTACACTGGTTTTCCTGAAATGTTGGATGGCCGCGTCAAAACCTTACACCCTAAAGTGCACGGCGGTATCTTGGGAAGACGAGATATGCCTGAGCATGTCAACGCGATGCAAGCAGCCAGCATCCCCAATATTGATTTGGTGATTGTTAACTTATATCCATTTGAGGCCACAGTAGCCAAGCCAGATTGCACATTGGAAGATGCCATTGAGAACATTGATATTGGCGGTCCTGCTATGGTGCGCTCTGCAGCAAAAAACTGGAAAGATGTCACAGTAGTGACCGACGCATCACAATATGCGGATGTATTAGCAGAGATGAAAACTATGGATGGCGCGACTAGCCAAGCCACCCGTTTTGCTTTGTCAGTAGCTGCATTTAACCGTATTGCACAATACGATGGCGCGATTAGCAACTATTTATCCGCGATTGATTTTGAGGCGACTGAATCTGCAGGCAAGCCTGTAACGAGCCAGTTCCCAGCGCAAATGAATAGCAACTTTGTCAAAATGCAAGATTTGCGTTATGGCGAAAACAGCCATCAACAAGCTGCGTTTTACCGCGACTTATACCCAGCCCCTGGCA
>CAYXGE010000071.1:6474-9533 GCA_964464435.1 uncultured Methylophilaceae bacterium | reverse complement strand
CCTTCACATACGCTGATTGGTCTACCCCAGCAGGGATGCGGTTAGAGAGTAAGTCTAGTAAAGTCTCTGCTTCATTTTGGGGCGGATTTTTTAGTAGTAGCACTAAATCAGCCACTTGCTCTGGTGTGAGAGGCAATGGTGGTAAACCTTGAGAGGCGCGTTCGGTAACGTGTTCACGATAAGCTTTTAACATGAGATGTCCAAATAATTAGCAATAAATGAGATTATACAGTGCCGTGCTGTATAAGAAAATTACAAGTCAGCGCATGCAATGAACGTGCCTAAGCGCGCTTATAACAATTTAGAAAGTATCAATTAATAAAATGAACGTGAAAATGGTGAACTACAGCTACGGCTATTAGCAGCCGCTTCCATTTTTTTGAGGGTATCACTTTGATAGCTACTACCATGCTTTGATTGCACAAAAATACGCATTTCTTCAACCGTAACCATGCCATTACGGTCTGTGTCCATGGCAATAATATTATCTTCTACAGTAGGTTCTGCTTGGTTTATCTCTGACTGGTTTAGCTCAATCTCACTGGGCATAGTAAGCGTTGAATTTTCAAACACAACTTCCCCTGCGTAAGCATTTAGCGTAAGCATTAAACCAAACATGATGAATGTACGTTTGAACATGTAGTTATTTTATACTAAAAATCAATGTTATATCACTGTTAGTCAGTTATGGCTTGTTTTGGTTCGTTGACGTTTGCTCATCTTCAAGCATTGGTAAAATGGGGATTCTTGGCCCAGCTTGCGCACGCGCTCTTAAATCTTCAGCCACGGCTTTTGAAGTATCACGTTTCTGTTGGGTATACTGCAGCAGGCTTTCTAGGGTATGCGCTGAAGGCATGGCAGGGTTTATGGGCACTTTGGCTAAGGCCTCAAAGCTTTCTTGGTAGCGCTCGCTCACTTCTTTATCAAGTCGGTTTGCCAGCTCATCAAACGTGACCTTTTGCGATTTACCATCTTCTAGAACTTTTAACCATGCACGGTTAATCATTTGCTCATTTTTAATAAAGGCTTGAATCTGCTGTTGCGCTTTTTGCTCGTCATGCCAGTTATACTTTGGCTTTGGTAAATTCAAAAGCAGCAAAACTAGCATAACAAATAACAACGCTAATGCATAAAAACTAAGTTTTGGCATCGCCACATGCTTGTAGCCAGACACACTCATGCTCAATAAAATACCTGCAACAAAACCACCAATGTGGGCATAATTATCAATGCCTGAAATCACAAAACCTAGTGCAATCGTTATGACGCTAAAGCCCACTGCTGTGCCAAAAAACAACCTAAACTCGCGAGGATCTAGTAACTTACGTTGTAGCCACAAAAACACTATAAGTGCACCATAAATTCCAAACACCGCGCCAGAAGCACCGCCAGAAATCGCTTGATTGCCATGCATCACTAAAGAAAATAAATTACCCGCTAGACCACTCAACACATAAATGATGGCAAACCACGCATGGCCATACATACGCTCAACCAGCCTGCCACAATCCCACAATGCAAGCATATTCATGGTTAAATGCATCACGCCAAAATGAAGGAACATGGCCGTAAATAAACGCCACCACTCGCCATTTTGTGTAGCTGGTGCAAAGTTTGCGCCCCAATTAAGTTGAACGATATTAGGGGAATGCCAAAAGCCAGCACCACCCAGTAACATTGCCACAAACACCATGATATTTAAAGCGATTATTACTTTTGTGATAGGTACATGCGCCACGTTTTGCTTGAGCATTTCGTGCAAGCTTGGCATGGTGGGATGTTGTCTAAGTAATGTACTCAAATGAATGACTCTATGATTAACAATTAAATCTTGAGATTAAGGCCAACAAATTAAATTCCAAATGTTGATATATTTAACATTCAGGTTTTGACTATAGCGGTTGTCAGGTAAAATATCACTATTATTTTAATATTAAGATGTTGAAAGTAGTTATGGAACTTACCTCGCTTAACGCATTATCACCCTTGGATGGTCGTTATCAAACTAAACTAGACGCACTTCGCCCTTATTTTAGTGAGTATGCCCTCATTAAATATAGAGCGTTTGTTGAAGTAGAATGGCTCAAAGCCTTAAGCCTAGCGCAAGGTATTGATGAAGTTGCACCATTTAGCGACACCACCATTAAAGCCCTCAATGAAGCCATGGCTGCATTTGGTGAAGTGGAAGCTGAGCAAGTTAAAGCTATAGAAATGCGCACTAACCATGACGTTAAAGCCCTTGAATATTGGCTAAAAGAGCGTTTTGATGGTTACTCAGAAATTAAACAAGCCAGTGAATTTATCCACTTTGCTTGCACCTCAGAGGACATTAACAACTTATCGCATGCCCTTATGCTCAAAGGCGCGCGCGATGCTGTGATGTTGCCATTTTTAGAAAACTTAATTACTAGACTCAAATCGCTTGCGCTAGAGCTTGCCGAGCAACCCATGCTTTCTCGCACGCACGGTCAAACCGCCTCTCCTACTACACTAGGTAAAGAGTTAGCCAACGTAGTATATCGCTTGCAACGCCAAGAAAAACAACTAAAAAACAATGAAATTTTAGGCAAAATCAATGGTGCAGTGGGCAACTTTAATGCGCATTTATCCGCTTACCCAAACTACGATTGGGAAAGCTTTGCCAAACAATTTGTGGAGTCTTTAGGCTTAACCTATAACCCAATGACCATTCAGATTGAGCCACATGATTATATGGCTGAACTTTATGACAATTTGGCACGCATCAACACCATATTGATTGATTTAAACCGCGATATTTGGGGTTATATCTCCGTTGGCTACTTTAAACAAAAAGTAAAAGCAGGAGAAATCGGCTCATCTACTATGCCACATAAAGTCAACCCGATTGACTTTGAAAACTCGGAAGGTAATTTAGGTTTAGCCAATGCAGTTTTGCGCCATTTGGCTGAAAAATTACCCATCTCACGTTGGCAACGAGACCTTACCGACTCAACCGTATTACGTAATATGGGCGTAGCATTTGGCTATACCCTACTTGGCTTTGACTCATGCTTGCGCGGCTTGAATAAATTAGAAGT
>CAYXGE010000071.1:0-6374 GCA_964464435.1 uncultured Methylophilaceae bacterium | reverse complement strand
CTCGTTCTCTATTACTCTCAAGGTGGTGCTGTGCGTGAAATGGCACAGCAGATTGCACGTGGCGTAGAGAGTGTTAAAGGCTGTCAGGCGCGTTTACGCACCGTGCCAAAAGTCTCTGCCAATTGCGAGGCCACCGAGCCAGAGATTCCAAGCAAAGGTGCACCTTATGCTACCACGCAAGATTTAGAAGAATGTGCAGGGTTAGCATTGGGTAGCCCTACCCGTTTTGGCAATATGGCTGCACCGATAAAATATTTTTTAGATAGCACTTCTGGTTTATGGTTAAAAGGTGCTCTCATTAACAAACCTGCATGCGTGTTTACTTCAAGCGGATCAATGCACGGCGGTAATGAAAGCACCTTGCTTACCATGATGATTCCTTTACTGCACCACGGTATGGTGCTATTAGGCTTACCCTACTCTGAGCCAAGCTTAGCTAGCACCGCATCTGGCGGCACACCTTATGGCGCAAGTCATATTGGCGGGGCAATGGATGATAAGCCGCTCACCGATGATGAAAAAAAACTGTGCATTGCCTTAGGCAAGCGCCTTGCAGAAACCGCGCTAAAGCTAGCCGTATGAATTTAAGCCTAGAAGCCCAACAATTTTTACGCAGTACGCAAAAAGGCATACTTTCTACCCATTCAAGTAAATTTGAGGGTTACCCATTTGGATCAGTAGCACCCTTTGTGTTAGACCATCAAGGCATGCCAACTATCTTAATTAGCAGCATTGCCGAACACACAAAAAACATCATTCAGAACGCACATGTTTCATTGGTAGTATTTGCTGATGAAGCTGATTTGCAAGCCAATGCTAGATTGACCCTGTTAGCTAAAGCTGAACAAACCGACAAAAATAATGCTTTTATGCGTGCACGATATTTGCGCTACATGCCGCAAGCTGAACAATACTTTGATATGCACGACTTTAGCTTTTATACCCTACATATTACCCACGCCAGATACATTGCTGGCTTTGGAAAAATGGGGTGGCTTGAGGGTGATGCTTTTATGCAAGTGGCCGCAGGGGAATTAATGTTGCAAGAAGCAGGCATTTTAGAGCACATGAACCAAGACCACGCACATAGTTTAAAGGCGTATTGCCAATATTTTCATCAAGTGCAAGCTGAGTCAGTTGAAATGCTAGGCATAGATAGCCTTGGTTTTGATGTACGCACCATGCAAAATGAAACTGAGCAGATATTAAGATTTAACTTTGATGCGCCAATCAGCAATGCACAGCAAGCACGTGCCGCCTTGGTTGGCATGTCTCAACTCGCCATGCCAAAAGCCCAATGAGGTTGCAGTGGTTACGCATTGGTGCTGGCAGTAGCTTAATTGCGCTAATCCTCATTTCATTAGCATGGGAGGGTTGGCTAGCGCCGTTAAAACCAGAAGGCTCATTGCTTATTTTAAAAGCAGTGCCCTTATTGTTTCCGCTGTTTGGCATATTACGAGGCAAACGCTATACCTACCAATGGGCATGCATGTTTATTCTCATTTATTTTACTGAAGGTGCAGTGCGCGCTTGGTCAGACGTGGGCGTTTCTGCCAAACTTGCGATGATAGAGGTAGTGTTATCTGTGATTTTTTTTGTTTGTGCCATATTTTATGCAAGATTAACCCGTGGCAATCCTGTAAAAAGCGCCTAACAGCCGTTATAATCGCACCATGAGAATATTATTATCCAATGACGATGGCTATTTTGCACCTGGCCTCAAAGCCCTTGCAGACGCTATTTCTACAGTTGCTGAGGTAATTGTAGTAGCACCCGATAGAAACAGAAGCGGTGCTAGCAATTCACTCACGCTTGATAGACCGCTGACCGTAAGAACAGGCAGTAACGGCTATTTATATGTCAATGGCACGCCCACAGATTGTGTGCATTTAGCCCTTACTGGCTTAATGAGCGAACCGCCAGACATGATTATCTCTGGCATTAATGACGGCGCCAATATGGGCGATGATACGATTTATTCAGGTACTGTAGCAGCCGCCATGGAAGGTTTCTTGCTTGGTATTCCTTCAATTGCAGTGTCAATGTCACAACACGGTGCAACGCACTTTGAAACTGCAGCGCAAATTGCCGTTGATTTAGTTAAACAGTTTCAGCATGACGCTTTTCCTGCACCTATTTTGCTAAATGTTAATGTGCCAGATGTGCCTTTAGATGCAATTAAAGGCAAAACCATTACGCGCTTAGGCAAACGCCATAAAGCAGAACCTGTGATTAAAAACACTACGCCGCGTGGCGAAACCGTGTATTGGGTGGGCGCTGCTGGTGATGCACAAGATGCGGGCGAAGGCACAGACTTTTATGCCGTAAGCCAAGGCATTGTTTCAATTACGCCGTTGCAGGTAGATTTAACGCAACATCAACAGATTGCACCACTCAAATTGTGGTTAAAAAGTTAGCTATTAACATAATTGAATAGATTGATTAGTTTTTTACTATAAAAAATAACTGCATGGATTAATGCAATAGATTAATAGAATAGATTTGAGACAGGGGAAATGAAAAGCACCGTTCGTGGTATTGGCATGACTTCACAGCGCACACGCGACCGCATGCTCACGCGCTTGCGTGAACAAGGCGTTAAAGATGAAATTACATTAGCGGCAATTGCCGCGATTCCCAGACATATCTTTGTAGATGAAGCCTTATCTATTCGCGCATATGAAGATGTATCTTTACCTATTGGTTTTGGTCAAACAATTTCACAGCCTTATACCGTAGCGCGCATGACAGAAATTTTGCGTAACGGACAAACGCTTAACAAAGTATTAGAAATTGGCACAGGGTGCGGCTACCAAACTGCGGTGTTATCCAAAGTGGCTAATGAGGTATATTCCGTGGAGCGTATTCGCCCCTTAGTAATGAAAGCCTTGGGGCTTTTAAGAAGTTTAAAGCTTAGCAATATCAAACTAGAGTATGCCGATGGCAGCATGGGTCTAGCCCCTCTTGCCCCGTTTGATGGCATTATGGTAACAGCGGCCTCAACGCATATACCAGAAGAGTTATTGGCACAACTTGCGGTTGGTGGACGCATGGTAATACCTGTGGGCGTGAATGAGCAACATCTGTATTTAATTGAGCGTACCGCTACAGAATTTAAAAAAACTAAATTAGAAGTTGTTAAATTTGTGCCATTGCTTGGCGGAGTGAGTGCATGACATATCGTCAGTGTTTTGTCATTACTGCCACCCTCATCTTTTGCGCATGTAGTAGCAACCCACCTGCACCGGTCATTGAGCGAGATACAAAAGTCAGCAAACCACCTGCGGCAAAACCAGCCGTCACCCATGGCAAAACATCACAAGATAAAGATTGGCGACCAGATACTTATGTCGTTAAAAAGGGCGATACCCTTTACAGCATAGGCCTTGAGTATGGTTATGATTACAAAGAAATCGCGCAACAAAACAATATTCAAGCGCCCTACACCATTAAAATTGGGCAAAAACTAAACTTTGCAACACTTAATAAAGAGGACAGTTTAGAAGCAAGTAACAATGGCGTTGTTGTTACACCACTTAAAACAGAACCTACGCCAGCCAACCAAACACCTAAATCTACAGCTAACAACCCAACTCAAATTACTGGCCCCAAAGCCATACGAGAGCCTTACAGCGATGTAGCAATGAATGCGCCTACAACACCCGCCCCCAGCAAACCAGTCGCTAAAACTGAAAATCCTGCAAACCCCTCAACAGAGGCAGTTAAACCTAGCCCTACAAAGGTCGAAGCTACAAAACCAGATGCAAGTAAACCTGACGCAGAAAAACCAACCGCTATTTCTGGTGAGCTATTAGATTGGGCTTGGCCTACACAAGGTAAACTGGTGGCAAAGTTTAACGAGTCTAGCAATAAAGGTATTGATATTGCAGGGTCACTTGGGCAAGCCATTACAGCAGCCAATACAGGCAAGGTGATTTATAGTGGCTCAGATTTACGCAGTTATGGCAAAATGGTGATTATTAAACATAACAGCCAATACCTATCTGTGTATGCGCACAATAACCAGATACTAGTAAAAGAAGGCCAACAAATTAGCAAAGGCCAAAAAATTGCTGAAATGGGCAATACTGACAGCAATAATGTTAAACTACATTTTGAAATTAGACGCCAAGGAAAATCTGTCGACCCGTTAAAGTATTTGCCTTAAATATGCCGTTGTAGAAATATATCTCTTGGGAGAGATCAAGTGTCAGAAAAAAAAGCAGACAACTTAATTGATACAATACTCGCAGTAGGCCGATTATCGCTAATGATTGTTGGCATTTTAGGCATTGCTTATGAAGCCTTTAAAGACAAAGGCTTGGTTGCACAAGTAATTGATAAAGCGACATCATCCACCACCGCTATGGTGATATCGGGCGTGATTATTGTGGCCTTATATTTTATCAATAGATGGCTGAGTACCACCGATGGCAACCAAACCCAAAAAGGTGATTTACCCATGTATATCATGATGGCGCTAGGTGCCTTTTTCTTATTTAGATTTTTCTCAGGCTAAACCTGCCACACAAAATAAAAAAGCCGCTTGAGCGGCTTTTTTTATGCAATCTAAACTTACGCCTGCTTGCTGTCTTGCTCTGCGTAATAATCACGCACTTGCTGAATATCAAACTCACGCGCCCATTTAATAATTTCATCAAACGCAGGCGCACCAATTTCACCTTGTTGCGCATGAATGCCAGCCTGCTCACGAATCACCAAAATACTAGGGATTTTACTCACTTCAAAATATTCTGCAATTTCTGGGTCAGCTTCAGTATTCACCATACCAAATACAATGTCAGGGTTGGCATTTGAAGCTGCTTCAAATACTGGCGTGAAATTCACACATGGCTCGCACCAAGGTGCCCAAAAATCCACAATCACAAATGGGTTGTTGACAATGGTGTCTTTAAAGTTTGCTTTGTTTAGTTGAACAACAGCCATGGTTTTTGCCTTTAATGTGCTAGATGTAAATAAAATGTAATTTTAACAGAGCTTAGCATTTTAGTTAAGCAATACCCTGCTAAGTCAAATGAATAAGCAATAGTGACAACCTAAGAAACTTGATATATTCTTGAATTAACGAAGTTAATGAGCATCAATCATTCTGGGAGGTTCACTTTGAACACAGTCTCTAACACCGCTTATTATTGCTGTGGCGTAAGAATGCTGGATGCAGAACACCCACGCTCGTTGTGCCATGATATTTATGCTAAGCGATTTATGGATGAGCGAGGTATGCAGATTTTCGAACCGTTTAAATCTGAGACCATGCCTAATATTAGTAACTCGGTACGTTGCTACTCCATTGATGAGGCGATTCGACATCAATTAAAGACGCATCCTAATAGCCTGATTGTGACCGTTGGTGCAGGTTTTGACTCACGTCCGTATCGTATACAAGGTGGTCAGTGGATTGAGGTTGATGAGCCTCATCTGATTGAACTTAAAGATGAAAAGCTCCCAGTTTCAGAGTGTGCGAACAAGCTGACACGTATTTCTATTGAGTTTGCCAATGAAACATTGCTTGATAAACTGTCTAGTTATCGTCAACATCAAGATGTGATTATCGTGATTGAGGGGGTATTTATGTACCTCGAAGATAGTGCGATTGATGCCACCATCAGTCAGTTACAAACTTTATTTCCTCAACATATTTTGCTATGTGATTTGATGTCTAAAAAATTCTTTGACCAGTTTGCGCAAAGAATACACAACAAGTTGGTGCAAGCTGGTGGACGCTTTACGGATAGGCCAGAGAATCCTGTTGAAATATTTTTACAACATGGTTACCAAACGCAATATTACTGGCCTAACTTTAAGCGCGCTAACGAACTTGGTGTGCTGTGGGATAGAGCAAAAATCCCAAGCCTAGTTGCCAAGTTGTTGTATAAAACAGTGCTGAAAAATATGAGTGGTTACGGTATTTATCAATTTAAGTTTGGTTAATCTTAACTCCTAAATGATAGGTTTATTCCAACCTCCATTAAAAAACAACTCGCCTAGTGGCTTACGTTTGCGCTCAGCTAATTCACGCGCTTTTAAGTCTTCTGGCAGTTGGTTGGCATCACCCTCGTAACCCACAGCCAACATGGCCATTGGGGTGAATTGCGCGGGTATATTAAATACTTCACGCGTTTTATCACTGTTAAAACCACCCATTTGGTGCGTAACCAAGCCCATGCTAGTAGCTTGTAAGCTAAGACTCATGACAGCGGCGCCTGTATCATATTGCGCCCAACGGTTTGGCGCTTGGTTATGACCAAACAATGTGTCTGCGCAAACCAAGATTAATACTGGTGCGTCTTTTACCCATGTTTGGTTACTTGGCACAATGCAATCAAAAGCTTGTTGCCATGCGGCTGCATCTT
>CAYXGE010000070.1:0-9612 GCA_964464435.1 uncultured Methylophilaceae bacterium | reverse complement strand
CAATCTGATTTTCAGGATGGCGGTTCTAAGCTAGATTTTAAAGTATGGAATTTATTTAGCCCGCAAACCCAAGCCACACCATTAAAAGGCGCTATTTTTTCAAACGGTAACATTGGTGAAGGTGAAGGCGCACTAACTATTGAATACAACGACTTTAGAAAATTTAATATTCTTAATATGTCGCCCGATGGCAAAGGTAGCCCTAAAAATGTAGGTCCGAGCGTGACCTATAAAATGCGCAACAGCCAAGGCCAAGCCAAAGAATATATGACTTACATGCAACCTATCAATATAGGCGGTGAGTTTTACTGGTTGTCTGGCATGCGAGCAAACCCTCAAGATGAGTTTAGTTATTTAAGAATTCCTGTAGACGAGGATTTTGCTATTGAGGGTTTTATGCGCATGCGTGCTGTGATGTTTAATACTGAAAAACATCGGACTGTAGCTAAGCGCTTAAGCATAGCTGCAGGGGTTGAAAACACGCAAGCAGCGCAATTTGAAGAGGGTGTAGTTAAGTTGATGCAGGCTTTTGCAAAAGGCGGCTACACCGAAATCGCAAAATTTATAGAGCAATCTGTACCTGAAAAAGACCGTGAAAAAGCGGCACAAGCGTATCTTAAAATTATTAATGGTGCTGCATATGAGGCATATAAACTGGGTTATGAAAATATCAATAAGCCACTACCACCATCTAATGATACTACCGCGCGCTTCTTGCAAGACAGCATGAACGCCATGAGTGATTTGTTTTTTTATGGTACACCATTCTTTATGCAATTGTCGTCGTATGAACATGTTGAAGCCAGTGGCTTGCAACTGACACGTTCACCTGGGCAGGCTTATGTATACTTAGGCTCTGCCTTGTTAGTGTTGGGCATTTTTTGCATGATTTATATTCGCGAACGCCGTATTTGGTTTTTGCTAAGTGAGAACAAAGTGCAGTTTGCAATGTCTTCAAACCGTAAGAACCGAGATTTTGATATAGAATTTGAGCAATATCAGCAACAGCTAGCGCAAATACTTCAATCCCAGACGTAACGCGATTAAGGACACATAAATGAACGAAGCTTTACTTGATAACCCCAATCCATCGATATTAAAAACTAATGGTTGGTTTGAATGGGTATATGCCGCCCTATTGCTGGTGGGTGCTATTTATGCGTTTAAGCAGTACAGCGCTTTTATGGACAGTTATGAAGTAGGCTTTTTATTTGCCGCAGTTGCCTTGTTTAGTTGGCTAGGTTGGCAATGGAAAGCGCTGGCTAAATTAGTGCTTGGCGTTGGTGTTATTAGTTTAATTGCGGTTAGTGCTTATCAGGGTAATTTGGCGCGAGGTAGTGAGGCGTTTTTTCTCAAATATTTAATTGCCAGTCAATCTGCCATTATGTGGATGAACGTGCTATTTGTGTTAGCCATGTTGACCTATTGGCTAGCGATGTTCCAACGTTCAGTGTTTACAGGCAAAGTGGCCACGGCACTTACTTGGTCGGCCGTACTAATGGGCTTTGTAGGCCTGATGGTGCGTTGGTATGAGTCTTACTTAATCGCGCCAGAAGTTGGACATATTCCAGTTAGCAACCTATATGAAGTGTTTGTACTGTTCTGCCTCATTACAGCCGTGCTGTATTTACATTACGAGCAACGTTTTAATACCAAGCAATTGGGTGGTTTTGCCTTAGTCGTGATTAACGCCGCAGTTGGCTTTATTTTATGGTACACCTTTGCGCGTGAGGCCAATGGTATCCAACCTTTAGTGCCAGCGCTGCAATCATACTGGATGAAAATTCACGTGCCCGCTAACTTTATTGGATATGGCGCATTCTCACTCGCGGCAATGGTGGCTGCAGCCTACTTATTAGCAGAAAAAGGCGTATTAGCTTCACGCTTACCAGCCTTAGCCACCATGGATGACTTTATGTATAAATCGATTGCCATTGGATTTGCATTTTTTACCATTGCCACGATATTGGGAGCAATGTGGGCGGCAGAAGCATGGGGTGGTTACTGGTCTTGGGACCCTAAAGAAACTTGGGCGCTGATAGTGTGGCTAAACTATGCGGCTTGGTTGCATTTACGTTTAGTTAAAGGCTTGCGTGGGAGTGTCTTGGCGTGGTGGTCATTAATTGGCTTGCTGGTGACAACGTTTGCTTTTTTAGGCGTTAATATGTTTTTATCTGGATTACACTCCTACGGTGAGCTATAAAAAAACGGCGCTTTGAGCGCCGTTTTTTATGCTGTATTTAATTAGAATCAACACATTAAATGAGTACGTAGGCAAGATAACTTAAATACATTAAACCATTCACCCATACGTGCCATACTTTGAGTTGGCCTTTGCTAGCCATAAAGCGTAGCCAAATAATCCCTAATAAAGTAATTACTACGCCAGATAGCACTTCTGAACGCGGTTCCCACGGTGTTAGCATAATACCAATTGCGGGTAATAACGTACCCTGAAACACTAAAGCGCCAGTAATGTTGCCGAATGCTAAGGTATCTTTACCTTTACGAATCCATAAAATACTGTTTACTTTTTCTGGCAATTCGGTAGCGATTGGGATGATAAGTAATGATAACAGTAACGCTGAAATGCCCAATAAAGCCGCACCTTCTTCAACTCCCATAATAAAGCCTTTAGCACCTGCAATTAAAAGTGCTAAGCCTAAAAGTAGTTGAAAACCGATGACAACCATATTATTAGGCAAGCCTAGGCGACATAAAAACATCGGGTCTTCTGCTTCAGTGGCATGGCCTTCTGCAACCAAGCCTTTAGAGGCGCGAATGGTGAGCATGATGTAAATAAAATAAATCATTACCATCATAAAGCCGATGCCATAACGAACGGCCACTTGGGTGTGTGGAATAAACAGGGCAACGGTGGCAAAACAAAAAGCGGCAATAAAGAAATCGAAGTCACGTTTTAAACCAGTGCGTTCTGGGTGAAAGTGCCCATGTACCCCACGTTTTTTTAATACCGCAAAGGCGAGTAATGAAAGTGAAAGCGTTGCTAACATCAATGGCGCACCTAAAATTGCACCTACGCCAATTTCTTCATTCACATGCGTATTGCTAGTGCCAGCGAGCAATGCAAGCAAAGGCACTGAGGTTTCTGGTAATGCGGTACCAACGGCAGCAAATAATGAGCCAGTCACACCTTCTGAAATGCCTAATTTTTCGCCAAGATGCTCAAGCGCATTGGTAAACACCTCGGCGGCGATTAAAATAACTATGAGCATAAGAAATAACTCAATAAAGACCATGTTGACCCTTAAATGTGATTAAATTAAATAAAACTCTATTAAGCTAAATTTTAGTTTAGTTTTTAGTCTATATATCAACTTAGAATTTTATCGGATAACGCGATTAAACGCATGGCAATTGTTAAAATAAAACCGCTCAGCATTAATCTAGAGGGCATTTGCGAGCAAGCGCAATGGATTGCATCTCCAAATTGTGATGCCAGACCCATGCCAGATGATGTAAGTTTAGTGGTGATTCATAATATTAGTTTGCCACCTCAGCAGTTTGGTGGACAGGGCGTGATGCAATTGTTTACCAACCAACTCAACCCCAATGAGCATCCCTATTATGCTGAGATAGCGCACTTGAAGGTGTCATCCCATTTTTTTATTCAACGTGATGGTAGCCTAATACAGTTTGTGTCATGCAACCAACGCGCATGGCATGCCGGCGTATCAAGCTGGCAGGGACGTGAACGCTGTAACGATTTCTCAATTGGTATTGAGCTTGAAGGGTCAGACTATGAAGCGTTTGAACCTAATCAATATGTGGTGCTCAAAAGCTTGCTCAAGGCAATTAAACTCAGATATGGTGTTGATGCGGTGGCAGGGCATTCTGATATTGCGCCTGACAGAAAAACTGACCCAGGCCCCTATTTTGATTGGTCTATAATTAAGTGACAAATAAACGCTCAAAGATTCAAAAATCAAGTTACGATAAGCACATGAATAAAAACTTCACTACCCTTTTTAGTTTGTTGATATGTTCAATAATATTGGTTGCCTGTGGCAAAGACCAAACTGCACCAGAGGATGACAAAAATAAAGGCGTTAAAGAAACTTTAGTCACAGTCACGCGAGTGAAGCAACAGCCCTTAGAAGTAACGGAGTCTGCAGTTGGCTCATTAGAAGGGTTGATTGACCCAACAGTAGCGGCAGAAGTGGCGGCTAGAGTTGTAGCTGTGCATGTCAACCCAGGTTCACAAGTGAAGCAAGGTCAGTTAATCGCGACCTTAGATGCGGGTGATTTCGCCATGCAACGCAACGAAGCTCAAGCCGAGGTCTCTCGCATTCAAGCTTTGTTGCAAAACCAATTGAAAACAGTAGAGCGTAATCAAGCCTTGGTAGATAAGAATTTTATTTCTCAAACCGCGGTTGATAACGATAGAGCGCAACAAAATGTACTTAAGCAGCAATTAGAAGCTGCTAAGGCAAGGGTTGGTAGCATTAATCACAGTAGTGGTAAAACCAGAGTAATAGCGCCAGTCAGCGGTGTGATTGAAAAAAAATTAGTGGATAAAGGTGATTATGTGCGAGTCGGTGACCCGATTGTGCAAATTGTATCCAAGCAAAAATTGCGTGCCCATTTACCCTTTCCTGAACGGATGAGCACGGTACTAAAGCCTGGCCTAAAAGTAAGATTAAGCACGCCAACTTCTAGTCATAGCATTGAAACAATCATACATGAATTAAAGCCAATGATTGCGGCTGAAAATCGCTCTATTGATGTGATTGCCGATGTGTTTGATGCAAAGGATTGGCAACCAGGTGCATCGGTAACGGGTGAAGTGGTGATAGGTGAACAAGCCGCAGCCTTTATGTTGCCTGAGCAAAGCGTGGTGATGCGTCCTGCAGGTGAAGTGGTGTACATTGTTAAATCCAACGTGGCATATCAAGCGCTAGTTAAAACTGGATTGCGTCAACAAGGTCAGGTTGAAATTTTAGCGGGTATTAAAGAAAATGATAGTGTAGTGGTAGATGGTGCTGGATTTTTAACAGATAAAACGCCTGTAAAAATTAGCCAATAACTAAAAAGTACTATGATTTATCTAGCCAATATGCACACTCTAGAAAACACCCTATAAATGAGCTTACCAGAACTTTCCATTAAGCGGCATGTGTTGGCTTGGATGCTTTCCGCCGTGATTGTGCTGTTTGGCTTGATAGCTTATCAACGCATAGGCGTTGACCGTATTCCCTCCATAGATTTTCCTGTAATTATGGTTAATACCACTTTGCGTGGTGCGGACCCAGATGTTATCGATGCCTCTATTACGAGTGTGATTGAATCAGCTATCAATACTACCCCTGGTATTGAGCATATTCAATCGGCTTCTTCTCCCGGCGTTTCAAGTATCAATATTACTTTTTCAATTGATAAAGATGTTGACGTTGCCTTTAACGAAGTACAGGCAAAAATTAATCAAATCATCAAACGACTACCTGAAGATACCGACCCACCAGTGATTCAAAAAGTGGATACCAACGCGGCACCTATTATATGGTTGGCGCTCAGTGGAGACCGAACGGTACAACAGCTCAATGTGTACGCTAACAATGTACTGAAAAAGAAATTTGAAACCATTAGTGGTGTGGGTGAAGTCACTATTGGTGGCAGGCGTGACAGAGTCATTCGAGTGAATGTGTCGCCAGAACGTATGGCCGCATACAAATTAACCGCAAGTGAGCTGATTGCTGCTTTTAATCGTGAGCACGTGCAACTGCCTGGCGGTTTTTTGGTAAGCCAACAAGCTGAACAACTATTAAAACTGGATTTAGAGTTTCATTCCACAGAAGCGCTGTCAAATTTAATAATTGCCTCCAAAGGTGGTGCGCCCATTTATCTTAAAGACGTGGCGACCATTGAAGATGGTATCACTGACAATCGCCAAGTAGCGCGCTATAACGGTAAACCGACTGTTGGTATTGGTATGGTGAAAATAGCTAATGCCAATACGGTTGAAATTATTAATGATGTGATTGAAAAGCTTGAAAAAGATGTGCGGCCTAATCTGCCACCAGGGTTATCCTTAGACATCTCAACTAATGACTCGATTTTTATTAACCAGCTCGTGTCATCCCTCAAAGAACACTTGGTTGAAGGCACTTTATTTGCTGCGCTTATCGTGCTGGTTTTTATGCGCTCGTTTAGCTCTACTTTAATGATTTGCCTTGAGATTCCTGTATCACTTCTCGGTGCAATTGCGGTCATGTATTTTTCAGGATTTACCTTTAACAGCATGACTCTGCTGGCGCTACTTTTACTGATTGGAGTGGTGGTTGATGATGCCATTGTAGTGCGAGAAAGTATTTTACGACATATGTCTGGTGAGGTAGGTCAAGGCTTAAAAGGACTAGATTTAAACAACCCGAGGGCAGTTGCCGCATATCGTACACAAACCACCATAGCAGGTAGCCGCGAAGTGGTGTTTGCAGTATTAGCATCCTCGCTTTCATTGGTGTGTATTTTTGCGCCTGTCATTTTTATGGATGGCATTATGGGCATGTTTTTTAAATCATTTGCCGTGGTGGTTACTTTTGGGGTGCTAGTTTCACTATTTGTTTCGCTTACCTTAACGCCTATGCTGTGTTCACGTTACTTGAGCGTCACGCACAAAGAGAACGCCTTGTATAGGCAATTTGGGCGCATGTTAGATTATTTAGATGCACACTACAAAAAAATATTGGCATTTTCACTACATCATCGTGCCTTGATTTTGTTGGGCACCTTGGTTTTTGTAGCGGTTTCTGGTTTTTTCACACTTAAATATGTCAAAAAAGATTTTGTACCTGAAACGGATGAAGGTAGTTTTAGTATTTCAGTTAAAACGCCATTAGGTTCCAGCTTGGCGTATACAGACTCAAGACTAAAATTAGTTGAAGCTGAACTAAATAAACACAAAGCCGAGATTGATAGCTACTTTGCTACTATCGGTTCTGGATCGCGCGGACAGGTGAATCAGGGCAATGTCAATGTACGTTTAAAGCCTAAAGAGTTACGCAATAAAAGTCAGCAAGCTTTAGTAAAAGAGCTCAAAGTAGCGCTTGAAAAAATACCTGGCGTGCGCGCTACGCCATCTGCTACTTCAGTTGTAAGAGGTCAACGCTCAGAAAAATTACAATTTAATTTAACTGGCGCTAATTTGCAGGAGATTGGCCGTATTTCTCAAGAACTTCAGCAAATCTTAAGTCAACATGCCGATATCGGTCGTGTAGACCTCGATGTACAGCTGGATTTACCACAGTTAGAAATTCAAATTGACCGCATACGTGCCGCGAATTTAGGGTTGTCTGCTAGTGAGGTTGCCAATGCGATTAGCTTATACGTGGGTGGCATTAATGTGGCTAAATTCAACGACAAAACGAGTGATGGGCAACGCTACGACATTCGTCTTAAAACGGTGGATGGTCAGTTACAACATAGCGCTGATTTAACTAAAATCTTTCTCAGAAGCACTAATGGAGAATTGGTGCGCTTAGACGCAGTGGCAAGTTTTAAACCTACATTAGGTGCTGCGGTGATTGGTCGATATGACTTGCAATATGCTGTGAATTTTTATGCAAATCCTAATGTACCTTTAGGTGACGCTGTGAAAATTGTGGATGACGTGGTAGCGAAGGTGGTTCCTGCTAGTTATAAAGTGAAATATACTGGGCAAGCCGAAGAGTTAGGTAAAACCATGAAGAACGTTAAATTTATCTTTTTACTGGCCTTTGTGTTGCTGTATATGGTGCTGGCAAGTCAGTTTAACTCATTTATTCAACCGGTTATTATTATGCTAGCGCAGCCATTAGCCATTATTGGCGGCCTGATTGCGTTATTGATGACGGGTAATACCTTAAACATTTTTTCAATGATAGGCTTAGTGTTACTAATTGGCCTTGTGGCAAAAAACTCAATTTTGCTCGTGGATTTAACTAATCAATTGCGTGAAAAAGGGGCCTCCGTACACGAGGCCTTAACTGAAGCATGCCCTGTAAGATTGCGTCCAGTGTTGATGACATCGCTCACTATTATATTGGCTTTGTTACCTGCCGCTATTGGTTTGGGCGCTGGTTCAGAAACCAATAAACCGCTTTCAGTTGCCATTATTGGCGGCATGATTTCATCCACCTTGCTTACCTTAGTTGTCGTACCCGCAGCTTACTCTATGGTGATGCAGTTAAGTGAAAAGTTTAAACGCTAATCACTATAATCTACAATCAAAGGCGCATGATCGCTAAATTTTTCTGCTTTATAAATGCTGGTAGTGAGCGCTTTGGCAGCCATTTCAGGGGTAGCAATTTGATAATCAATCCGCCAACCCACATTTTTTTCATAGGCAGCACCTCGATTACTCCACCATGTGTAGCATTCATCCGTAGTATTGGGATGCAACTTACGGTAAACATCTACCCAGCCAACATTGCTAAATAGCTCCGTGAGCCATGCGCGCTCTTCTGGTAAAAAACCTGAGTTCTTTTTATTGCCTTTATAGTTTTTAAGGTCAGCTTCTTGATGAGCGATATTCCAATCACCGCATACGACTACATCACGCCCAGAGTTTTTAAGGGTTTGCAGATGCGGCATAAAACGCTCCATCACACTAAACTTAAACGTTTGGCGCTCTTCTCCACTTGAACCGCTAGGTAAATAAAGTGAAACAACACTTAAATTGCCAAACTGCAGCTCTAAATAACGGCCTTCGCTATCTATATCCGCCATGCCTAAGCCTTCAATCACGGCATCAGGCTTGGTTTTTGTATAAATACCAACTCCGCTATAGCCCTTCTTTTCAGCGTAATGAAAATAACCAAAATAACCTTCAGGTGCGAGCATTTCAGCAGTCATGTCGGTCGCTTGCGCCTTTAACTCTTGCAAGCAAATCACATCCGCATCTTGTGTTTTTAGCCAGTTTAAAAAACCTTTATTGACGGCAGAACGTATGCCATTTAAATTCGCGGATATAATACGCACATTAACACCTTATAAAATAATGAGTATGTCCGATTTTACACAAGAGTTCATTCAATTTGCGATTGATAAACAAGTTTTGCGTTTTGGCGAATTTAAAACCAAGGCTGGGCGCATAAGCCCCTACTTTTTTAATGCTGGCTTGTTTAATGATGGTGAAAGCCTCATGAAACTAGGTGAGTTTTATGCGGCCAGTATTGTGAAATCTGGTATTGAGTTTGATATGCTGTTTGGCCCCGCCTACAAAGGCATCACTTTAGCAGCAACCATTGCCATAGCGTTGGCAAGACAAGGCAGAAATGTCCCTTATGCCTATAATCGAAAAGAGGCAAAAGACCATGGTGAAGGTGGCGTAATCGTCGGTGCACCGTTGCAGGGTCGGGTACTCATTGTGGATGATGTCATTTCTGCGGGTACATCAGTTCGTGAATCTGTTGAAATTATTAAAAATTATAATGCTATACCATGTGGTGTCGCTATCGCTATTGATAGGCAAGAGCGAGGTTTAGGGCAACTATCCGCAGTGCAAGAGGTCGAAAAAGAAAATCAATTACCTGTGTGCACTATTGCCACGCTTCATGCGTTAATGCAATACTTACAAGATAAACCAGAAATGCAATTATATTTTGAGGCAGTGGA
>CAYXGE010000069.1:6610-9637 GCA_964464435.1 uncultured Methylophilaceae bacterium | reverse complement strand
AAAAACTGCGTAATTTGATGGTTTGGTAGGGGAACGGGGGATCGAACCCCGGACAAACGGATTAAGAGTCCGCTGCTCTACCAACTGAGCTATTCCCCCATTGATAAGCTAAAAAGCTTGAGAACTCCTTTGCAGAGAGCGTATTATATCAATCAAGTTCCTTTGTAACCAATTTCATCGTAAAAGAGTTTTATCATGGCACTGCGCATTGTTTCAACCACGCCTTTTTTAGACCAAAAACCCGGTACTTCAGGTTTACGCAAACGGGTAAAGGCGTTTCAAGCCGCTCATTATCTTGAAAATTTTGTGCAGAGTATTTTTGATACGATAGCGGTGCCTAAAGGCGCTACGCTGACCTTAGGCGGTGATGGCCGTTATTTTAACCGTGAGGCAATACAGATTATTTTAAAAATGGCGGCGGCCAATGGTTTTGGCCGCGTGCTGGTGGGGCAGGGGGGTATTTTGTCTACGCCTGCGGCTTCATGCGTGATTAGAAAATACAACACTTATGGCGGCATTATTCTCTCTGCAAGCCACAACCCAGGTGGGCCAGAGGGTGATTTTGGTATTAAGTACAACACCCAAAATGGTGGCCCAGCGCCTGAAAAAATTACTGAAGCTATTTTTGAAAAGTCTAAAACCATTAGCCAATACAAACTAGTAGATGCGCCTGATGTGGCCTTAGATACGTTGGGTGAAACAGATTTAGCGGGTATGACGGTGCAAGTGATTGACGCGGTGGCAGATTACGCGGCGCTTATGGCAGAGTTGTTTGATTTTGCAGAAATTAAAAAGTTATTGGCTTCTGGTTTTAGAATGAAATTTGATGCCATGCACGCTGTAACAGGGCCATATGCAAAAGAGATTTTTATTAACCAACTGGGTGCGCCAGCAGATAGCATTATGAATGCTGTGCCCTTGCCTGATTTTGGTAATGGTCACCCTGACCCTAACCTGACTTATGCGCATGAATTAGTTGAGATTTTATATGGTGACAATGCGCCCGATTTTGGCGCGGCATCAGATGGCGATGGTGACCGCAATATGATTTTGGGTAAGCACTTTTTTGTCACGCCATCTGATAGTTTAGCCTTAATTGCCGCCAATGCGCGTTTGGCAAAAGGCTATGCACAGGGCATTGCTGGTGTTGCGCGCTCAATGCCAACTAGCGCGGCGGTAGATAAAGTGGCGCAATCGTTAGATATTCCTTGTTATGAAACCCCCACTGGTTGGAAGTTTTTTGGCAATTTAATGGATGCAGACAAAGTGACGCTGTGCGGTGAAGAAAGCTTTGGCACAGGTAGCAACCATGTGCGTGAAAAAGATGGCTTATGGGCGGTGTTGTTTTGGCTAAATATCTTGGCCATTAAACGGCAATCGGTTGAGCAGATTGTTAAACGACATTGGTTGCAGTTTGGCCGTAATGTTTACTCACGGCATGATTATGAAGACCTGCCACTAGAGGCGGCTAATGGTGTGATTAGCCATTTGCGCGAAAGTTTTGCAGCACTTCAAGGCAAAACGTTTGGGCGTTATACTGTGAGCCAATGTGACGATTTTAGCTACACCGACCCGATTGATGGCTCGGTGAGCACCAAGCAAGGTTTGCGTATTTTATTTACGGATGGCTCACGTATTGTGTTTAGGTTATCTGGCACAGGCACTGAGGGAGCAACCTTGCGCATTTATCTTGAGGCATTTGAGCCAGATAGTGCAAAACATGATTTAGATGCCCAAGTTGCGCTGGCTGAGATGATTCAAATAGCATTAGAAATGTCAGAACTTTTTAAAAGAACGGGGCGGAACACACCAACTGTCATTACATAAATAACTTTAGGGGGTTGTTTTGGCAAAAAAAATTAAAGATTTTAAGAGCTTAGTATTAAAGCTTGGGGGCTTTAATACAATATTATTGATAACAGTTATTTCAATATTGTTGTCTGTGGTATTAACCGTATTCATTACCATGGGTGCAGGAGGCGCCAATCTAAACCATCTAGATTGGCGCATCATTGTAGGCACTGCTGTTATAGTGCCACTGATAGTCGCGCCAATTGTGAGTTATAGCCTAGTTGGGCTGGTGTTTCAAATTCATCGTTTAGAATCAGAAATGCGCAAACTAGCAACCACTGATACCTTAACAGGCTTGCTAAACCGAGGTGCCATGATTACGCGCGCGGCACAATTGCATCAATTAGCGCAGCGTGAGTCACAACCTTTGGTGATGTTGATGGTGGATGTGGATTTCTTTAAGAAAATCAACGATCAATATGGGCACGGCGCTGGAGATACCGTGTTAAAAGAGCTTGGGGTTACGCTTAAAGAAAACACCAGAGGCAGTGATTTGGTAGGGCGCATAGGCGGTGAAGAATTTTTGTTTTGTATGTTTGGCGCTACGCTAGAAGAAGCTACGTTTTTTACTGAGCGCATTCATGCCGCCTTGCGCGATAAAGAGTTTGATTACGATGGTCAGAGCTTTTGTATTACCGCCAGCATTGGTGTAGCGCATATGTCGCCAGAATCAGTCACTCCGCTTGAAACCCTGTTGCATCGCGCCGATAAAGCCTTATATCAAGCTAAAAAGGCTGGCAGAAATCAAACCATGGTGTTTAATCAGGCTTAATCATTCACCTGCTTAATGGTCATTTCGCCTTTGTAGAGTCGCACGTCCATACGCCCTAAAAAAGACATGCCAAGCAATACATCGCCTTGTAATCCTGGTGCAATGGTGGCGGCAACATCATGTGCTTCTACGCCACCAATTTTCACAGAGTCTAAACGGGTTAAATAAGCAACTGCATCGCCATTAGCGGTGCTGGTACCAATCGCCGTATTGCTAGAAAGCCCTAGCTGACGTGCAATTTTCTGTGAAATGGCCACACCCGTAGCACCTGTATCTACCAATACATCTACCTTTTGCCCATTAATAAAGGCTTCTGCACGATAATGCCCATCTAAACCGCGTTGTAGCGTCACGCTTTGTGCTTCACCCAATGTGCTAGCTTTATTGGGGTTGAGTGCTTGGTC
>CAYXGE010000069.1:0-6510 GCA_964464435.1 uncultured Methylophilaceae bacterium | reverse complement strand
CCGTACCAGCGTTCTTTAAAGAATACATGGCCGCTCATTTCACCTGCTAGCGCAGCGCCTGTTTCTTTCATTTTGGCTTTCACCAATGAATGGCCTGTTTTCCACATCAGTGGATTGCCGCCACGCGCTTTAATCCACGGGGCTAAATTGCGGGTCGATTTCACGTCGTAAATAATGGTGGCACTAGGTTCGCGTTTGAGTACATCTTCGGCAAACAGCAATAATTGGCGGTCTGGGTAAATGATATTGCCTTCTTTAGTCACAACCCCTAAACGGTCGCCATCGCCATCAAAGGCAAGGCCGATTTCAGCATCGCCTGTTTTAAGGGCGTGGATTAAATCTTCTAAGTTTTCTGGCACAGATGGGTCGGGGTGGTGATTAGGAAAGTGACCATCTACCTCACAAAACAGCTCTTGCACTTGGCATCCCAGTGCTTCATACAGTTTTTTAGCAAATGCGCCAGCTACCCCATTGCCGCAATCAGCGGCGATTTTCATAGGGCGTGCTAATTTGATATGCGAAGCAATTTTGGCGATATAGTCGTCATCAATATGGTAGCTGGTTTCTTTGCCTGCGCCTTGCGATAAGTTGCCAGTTTCTATGCGCTTGCGGAGGTTTTGTATGGTTTCACCAGACAGCGTTTCACCCGCCAACACCATTTTTAGGCCGTTGTAATCGGGCGGGTTATGGCTGCCTGTGACCATCACACCGCAGTGCGTGTTAAGGTGATGCGCGGCAAAATACACGACTGGAGTAGCAACTAGGCCCAGGTTAATCACGTCTATTCCCGCTTTGCGTATGCCGCGTGATAGCGCTGCGGCTAATTCTGGCCCAGAGAGGCGGCCATCGTAGCCCACGCAAATGGTGGTTTGTTTGCGCTCTTGCGTTTCGCTACCTATGGCATGACCTATGGCCTCTACAATTTCAGGTGTGAGACTTTTGCCCACAATGCCGCGAATGTCGTAGGCTTTGAAAATTTCTTTTGGCACCATCATTATTCAGCCTCATCTATCCATGCCAGTTGTATCGCTTCAAGTATTTTTTCGCCGCAATGTTTTGGGTCGTCATTAAAGCCATCTAATGCTTGCACCCATTCAAATAGGTCGGTAAAGCGAATAGTTTTTGGGTCAATCTCAGGAAATTTGTCATACAACGCTTCTGCAATGCGTTGGCTATCAGTCCATTTCATTGGTGTTTGCCTTTAGTTAGATGTGATTTTAAGATGAGATAATTATACAATCGAATGACAAAAAAATACCCGCCATCTTTGCTGGGGGCAAATGTATGATGGCGGGTTTAACAATTTATGCGGAGATTGACGCTCACTAGAGTAATGCAAACCCCATGCCAACTATTTTATCCATATAAAACAATTGGTTGAAATTTTGTCCTGCAAACTGTAAGTGTTAGCAACCACCATATTGGCTATTAACAACCAATATGTGGTTGCACCCTTTTCTAATATTCCTCGTAATAAGTGACTTATGAAGAACTTATGAACATGGTAAAATGTCAATTTAAGTCATTGAGCATTAAGTGTTTAAAGTGCTTATTTTTGACACAGCCTTGATTTTGCCTTTTTAGCTTGTGCAATAGTGACAAACTAAATCGCATTTTTATTTTATGAAAGTTTGATTCATGTTTAGTTTTGCAAAAAATTTGAGTGTTGCTGATCCAACCCTATGGCAATTTGTGGAAGGTGAACGTCATCGCCAAGAACAACATATTGAGCTAATTGCTTCTGAAAATTACACCAGCCCAGCGGTGATGCAGGCACAAGGTTCTCAACTGACAAATAAGTATGCAGAAGGCTACCCTGCCAAACGTTTTTATGGAGGCTGTGAGTTTGTAGATCAGGTAGAGCAATTGGCGATTGACCGTTTAAAACAATTGTATGGTGCAGAATATGCAAATGTACAACCGCACTCTGGCTCGCAAGCTAACCAAGCGGTTTATTTCTCGATTTTAAAACCAGGGGATACCGTTATGGGTATGAACTTGGGTCACGGCGGTCACTTAACACATGGTTCACCAGCTAATTTGTCAGGCAAGTTATTTAACATTGTGGCTTATGGCCTAAACGACAAAGAAGAAATTGATTACGACGAGATGGAGCGCATTGCCATCGAGGCTAAACCTAAACTATTGATAGGTGGTGCTTCTGCTTATGCCTTGCGTTTTGATTGGGCGCGCATGGCTGAAATTGCAAAAAAAGTAGGCGCTTACTTCATGGTGGATATGGCGCATTATTCAGGCTTAATTGCCGGCGGTGTTTACCCTAACCCAGTGCCACATGCGGATTTTGTGACCTCAACGACGCATAAAACGTTACGTGGTCCTCGTGGCGGTATTATTTTAGCCAAAGCAGAACATGAAAAAATGCTTAATTCAAACGTGTTTCCGAGCTTGCAAGGTGGTCCGCTCATGCATGTGATTGCAGGTAAAGCAACTGCTTTCCTAGAAGCTTTACAACCTGAGTTTAAAGTGTATCAAGCGCAAGTGCTAAAAAATGCCGATACCATGGCTAAAACCCTAGCAGAACGCGGTGTACGCATTATCTCTGGCCGTACTGAATCGCACGTATTCTTGGTAGATTTACGTCCTAAAGGGCTCACTGGTAAGGCTGCTGACGCGTATTTAGGCCAAGCACATATTACTGTGAATAAAAACGCCATTCCTAATGACCCAGAAAGTCCATTTGTTACATCAGGTATACGTATTGGCTCTCCAGCCATTACAACGCGCGGCTTTAAAGAAGCTGAGGCTGCGCAAGTGGCGCATCTAATTGCAGATGTGTTGGATAATCCTACATCTGAAGCTGTAATAGCAGCGACTAAAGAAAAAGTGCATGCATTGACGAGTCGCTTTCCTGTGTATGGAGCATAAGGTTTGAAGTGTCCGTTTTGCGGCGCCGATGATACGCAAGTCATTGACTCACGCGTGAATGAAGAAGGCGATTCTATTCGCCGTCGCCGTAAGTGTGGTGTTTGTGATAAGCGTTTTACCACATATGAAACCGCAGAGTTGCATTTGCCACAAGTGGTGAAACAAAATGGAACGCGTGAAGAGTTTAGCCGTGAAAAATTACGACTCTCATTCACCCGTGCCTTACATAAGCGCCCTGTGCCAACCGAATATGTAGACAAAGCACTAGACCATATTACGCAAAAAATGTTGGCTTTGGGTGAACGTGAAGTGCCTGCCCGTGATTTGGGGGAGATGGTCATGCATGAACTTAAAATGATGGATAAAGTGGCGTATATTCGGTTTGCTTCGGTGTATCGTAGCTTTAAAGATGTCGATGATTTTCATGATGTGATTAGAGATTTATGATAGGCAAGCATGCATCAAGACCCTCATCATCAAGCTGATAATATTGAAGAAGCGCCCATTAATGAGGCCTTAGCGCAACAGCCGATTGCGCCTACCGTTGATGCCAGTTTGCGCTGGATTCGTTGGTTTGTAATTGCGCTGACCGTCTTTTCTTTTCTTGCTAGTATCGCGTTTTTTACTTGGTGGGGCATGAAAGACTACTTTGTATTTGGCAAAAAGCCGTTTGACCAAGTAGCTTGGATTACCGCAAAACAAACACCAGAAAATCGCTGTCATCGTGGTGATATGGCGTATGACCTCAAAGAAAATAGATTACATGTAGGCATGAGTCGCGAGGCGACAACGCTATTGCTTGGTCGGCCAACGTGGGAAGATGCCACCCATGCTGAATATGATTTAGGTCATTGCTTGTGGGATACACATGGCCTATATCTATTTTTTAATCAACATCATCAATTGTTGTATTCCCGTATTGCCCAACATTAAGCGGCAATTATTCATGTCTCAATTTAGCGCCAATGCATTTAACTCCATAGATTATAGCTATATGGCACACGCACTGCGTATAGCAGAGCAAGGATTGTATAGCACTAGCCCCAATCCACGTGTCGGTTGCGTGATTGTGAATGAAGGCAAGGTCGTGGGTGAAGGTGCGCATTTAAAAGCAGGGGAACCCCATGCCGAGGTGTTTGCGTTACGCCAAGCGGGTGCTGCCGCCAAAGGCGCAACCGTATATGTAACGCTCGAGCCTTGTAGCCATACAGGGCGCACACCACCTTGTGCAGATGCGCTCATTAGCGCAGGGGTTAAGCGTGTGGTGGTAGCAATGCAAGATCCTAATCCTTTAGTTGCCGGTGCAGGCATACGCAAGTTAGTCGACCATGGCATTGAAGTGAGTTCAGGTTTACTTGAAGCACAAGCCCTTGCTTTAAACGCAGGCTTTGTTAAGCGTATGACGCAGCAACAGCCCTTTGTGCGCTGCAAAGTGGCCGCTAGCTTAGATGGAAAAACCGCACTTAACAATGGGCAAAGCCAATGGATTACCAGTGAGGCATCACGCTTAGATGTACAAAATTGGCGTGCACGTGCTTGTGCTATTCTCACTGGGGTAGGCACTGTATTAGCAGATAATCCGCAATTGAATGTGCGTACTATTTCAACCCCACGCCAACCATTGCGCGTGGTGGTTGATAGCCATTTAAAAACCCCACCCCACGCTAATCTATTAAAAAACGGTTCTACACTTATTGCTTACGTGAATGATGAGGCGCAATCCGCCCCCGCACTCCTTGCGGCAGGTGCAGAGTTGTTGCAGTTGCCAAGTCATTTAGGTCAGGTTGATTTGCCCGCTTTATTAAAGGCTTTAGCCTTGCGTGGGATTAATGAAATACATTGTGAAGCTGGTGCAAAACTGAGTGGGGCAATGTTAGCGCAAGGCTTGGTAGATGAGTTGCTGATGTATTTTGCCCCAGCATTGTTGGGTGATATAGCGCGCGGTATGTTTGTGTTACCAGAGTTCACGCAGATGCAGCAGCGTATTCAATTGCAGTTGTTAGATGTTAGGCAAATTGGCAATGATATACGTGTGCGTGCCAAACCCATTGCAAGCTAAGCATGTACGATGTGGATAGATACCCATTGTCATTTAGACGCGAGTGAGTTTGCGCAAGACCGTGCGCAAGTTGCGCAGGCGGCTTATGACGCTGGGGTAAGCATGATTGTGGTACCAGCGGTAGGGGTATCAAATTTTGCAGAAGTCACCTCTTTAGCCACGCAGTATGCATTTGTGAGGCATGCGCTAGGCATACACCCTATGTATGTCCATGCTGCCTTAGATGCAGACTTAACTACCTTAGAAAACCTGTTTTCGATTCAAATGCAATCCAGCAAGCCACCTATTGCCGTGGGTGAAGTAGGTTTAGACTATTTTGTGCCTAACAATGACCGCGAAAGACAAGTTGCATTTTTTATAGCACAACTTAAATTAGCCAAAACGTTTGATTTGCCTGTTATTTTGCATGTGAGGCGCGCAGTCGATGATGTACTGAAATATTTGCGACGCTATCAACTACGTGGTGGCATTGCCCATGCCTTTAATGGAAGTCAACAACAGGCTGAAGCTTTTATTAACTTGGGTTTTAAACTTGGCTTTGGCGGTGCTATGACTTATTCACGTGCTTTAAATATTCGAGCCTTAGCCAAACAGTTGCCGCTTGAATCCATTGTTTTAGAAACAGATGCGCCTGATATTCCACCAGAATGGTTGGGAAATCATGGCAGAAATAGCCCACAGCAATTGCCTAAAATAGCGCAAGTTTTTGCAGAAATTAGGGGGTTAGAATTGCGCCAAGTTGCTGAAATTACAAGTAAGAATGCCTTAAATTGTCTGCCAAAAATAGCTGATTTATACACACCACCTCATGTGTTACTTTAAGAGTTGAAAAAAATCCTTAATAATCCAATAACATACGGTAAGTTATTGATTTTTATAATAAATAAATAAGATTAAAAAATGAGCGAAGTGTAAAAATTGTAAAAAAATCGTTAAAAAATGATATGTTACGTTTTTATGCCACTGTAATCCACAAAGTTATCCACAGTTTTTGTGGATGATAAAAATGCAAAAAAGTTACTTAAAACTATTGACATTAGAAATAAAAAAATGAAAGTAAATGGACAACATTTTAGAACCATCTCAGGAGTGCCTGAATTAGGGCATGTGCAGGTGATTGACCAAACTGTATTGCCACATCAGTTTTCCTTAATCAACATTCGCTCATGTGCAGAAATGGGCCATGCTATCAAAACCATGCAAGTGCGCGGTGCACCATTAATTGGTGCAGCGGCAGCGTATGGGGTTACGCTGGCGATGTTAGAAGATGATTCAGATGAAAACTTATTGCGAGCAGCAAGCTTTTTAAAAGCGAGTCGACCCACTGCGGTTAATTTAGCATGGGCGGTAGACCGCATGGTGACTACCTTGCAGGGCATGCCGCCAGCGGCAAGGAATATCGCCGCTTGGCAAGAAGCAGCGAAGATTGCAGAAGAAGATGTGATGCAAAATAAAGCCATCGGCCAGCATGGTTTAAAATTGATTCAACATTTATATCAAAATAAAACTGTTAATATTTTAACGCACTGCAATGCAGGCTGGCTTGCAACCGTTGATTTCGGCAC
>CAYXGE010000068.1:0-9639 GCA_964464435.1 uncultured Methylophilaceae bacterium | reverse complement strand
ACAGCGCGAACATGTCGTTGCCTAAATCATAATGGGCGGCAATGTTTTTGCGGCTGCCTTCGGTGGTATTGCTATTGAGCCAATGCAGCACCTTCATGATGGGTTTGCTGAGCCATTGATAGCCGCCTTCTAGGCTATCCATCACGCTTTGGTTGATGGCCATTAAACGAATGACATTGGTTAGATTATCAGCACTCCAATAGCCTAGCATATAGGCTTCACCTGCGCCTATGCTACCACCAAAGGCGATTTCACCATAAAAGCGTGGGTCATGTACATGTATGGTTGCGCTGATTTCTGGCGTGCTACCAAAGTGATGTTGTTCGCTGCCATCTATGATGCTGAGCTTGCCTTTTTGTAGGCCTTGCAGACGCTTTAAAATTTGCGCTTTGGCGTAATCGGCAACCCATTGTGCGCGGCTTTTGGCTTTGAGTGGTGTGGTAAGTGTTTCTTGAGTTGACATGATTTATTTATTCAAAGTGTTAGGGTGTGCATAAAAAGGCACACGTTTTAACCAGAGTAATAGGGCGTTCCAGTAAATACCAGCCACTACTTTAAGGGTCATGAATGGATATTTTATTAAAAGCCAGTTGAGAGCTTTTTCCGTAATTTCTTGTCGTTCTAATGCGAGTGTGGCATTGAATAGTTGTGCACCTTGCTTAAGGTTTTTCATATGCACAAATAGTTGAGTTTCTTCTAGTTTAAAGGCCCAATCATATTCAATATCCATGGGCATAAATGGCGATACATGAAAATTTTTGGTGAGTTTAAATACATGAATATCCCCATTTTTTGTTTTTTTTAGTTCTTTTTCATTATTTAAATCATGCACATAGGCGTAACTCTCACCCCACGGGGTGTTAGTGATATGGCTAACAATGGCTTCTAATGTTTGCCCATCAGGCGCAAAGCAGTAATAAAAACTGACTGGGTTAAAGCAATGTCCAAAATAACGCATATTGGTAAGAAGTCGAATAGGGCCATCTACTTTGCGCCCAGTGGCTTGTGTCAGTAGTTGAGCAATTTCTGTTTTGAGTGGTTGCTGTGGGTCACCAAAATAATCCTCGCGTTTAAACCAAGCCAATGTTGACTTTAAATAGCCCCAACATTTAAATCCATCAAAAAGCTGAGGCAATTCATCTAAGTCTAAGTACATCATAAAGACTTGATACTTAAATGCATGTGGTTTGGGCGCAAAACGATTGTGCGATACCCAGCCAGTATAAATGGCGCTAGCTTGCACCTTGTGCCACCTCAAAGTGTTTGAGTGCATCTAGCGCACTCACTACGCCGTCTTCATGAAAGCCATTGCGCCAGTATGCGCCTGCATAGCCAGTGCGGTTTTGACCGCTGATTTCTGCATGCCTTGCCTGTGCTAGAGTGCCTGCTGTCGTGTATAAAGGGTGGTCGTAGCTTAAACGTTTGATGATTTTTGCAGGGTTAATATTCGTTGTATGGTTTAAGGTTACTAGAATAGGGTCGGCATCCGCATGTGGCAAGCTTAAGCCTTGTAATATGTTCATATTGTAGGTCACCGCAACTTTATTCAAAGGTTGCGCAGTCACATGATAATTCCACGCCGCCCAAGCCAGTTTGCGTTTGGGTAACATAAAGCGGTCTGTATGGAGAACTACTTCATTTTGTTGATATGGAATTGCGCCTAGAACCTCTTTTTCAGACTGGGTGGCATCAGTTAGCATAGCGAGCGCTTGATTGCTGTGACAAGCAAAAAATACCCAATCAAAGGTTTCCTCTTCGGCATGTTTACATTTAATTCGAACAGTCTTTTTTAATCTACGTACAGATTCAACAGGGCTATTGAGTCTAATTTTATGTGCAAATGAGGCAGTCAATTTATCTAAATATCTTGCAGAACCACCTTGAATAACACGCCACTGAGGACGATTATTTACCGTAAGCATGCCATGATTGTGAAAAAAACGTACAAAGAAGCGCGCTGGAAACCTTAACATTTGTGCGGCATCAGTTGACCAAATGGCTGAACCCATCGGGATAATGTAGTAATCAATAAACATCTGACTATAGCCATTTTTGCTTAGATAGGTGCCAAGTTGCATTTCCTCACCATCCGCTAATAACTCAAGAGATTGTTGATTAAAACGCAGAATGTCCTGAATCATGCCGTAAAACTTTGGCTTAAATAAGTTACGACGTTGGGCAAATAGTGCATTCAAATTGGTGCCGTTGTATTCCAGCCCAGTTTTTTCACAATGCACACTAAAGCTCATTTCACTGGGTTGCCATGCAACATTTAATTCTTCAAGCAAGGATAAAAAGTGAGGGTAGGTTTTATCATTAAACACAATAAAACCAGTATCAACTGCGTATGCTTTACCACCGTATTCAATTTCATGCGTATGCGTGTGTCCACCAATATGACTGCCAGCTTCAAATACGGTGATGTCATGGTGTTTGTTCAAATGGTAGGCGAGGGTATTGCCAGCAATACCTGCACCTATAATGGCAATTTTCATTTAATTTTTCTTGCTTCTTTGATATGAATAGGCACGGTTTTAACATCCCAAATTAGGCCTAACATTGCCATGAGTTTGAGACCGTAATAGGTTAAATCAATTTCCCACCAATAAAATCCTTGTCTGGCTGCACCAGGAAAATGATGATGATTGTTGTGCCAACCTTCACCTAAAGTAATTAATGCAATAAAAGCATTATTGCGGCTCTCATCACTCGTGGCGTAACGTCGCTTACCCCAAACGTGGGCGAGTGAATTCACTGTAAAGGTGGCGTGATAAAGGACAACCGTTGAAATTACAAAGCCCCATATAAACAATTGCAGGCCATTAGTGGCTAGGCTTGGTGCGAATTTGGCTAGGAGCTCACCTAAACCATAAATGGATAAACCAAGTAGAGTGGGGATTAATACATCAAAGCGGTCCAAAAAACGCAATTCAGGAAACTTAGCGAGTTCTTGAACGCGTTCAATTTGCGTGTAAAAGTGTTTTTCTGATAAAAACCAACCGATATGACTCCAAAAAAAACCGTGCATCACTGGTGAATGTGCATCTTCTAAAGTTTCAGAGTGCGAATGATGATGACGATGATGGGAAGCCCACCACAATGGACCACGTTGCACAGCACTAGCGCCCAAAATTGCAAATAGGCATTGCGTAAAGCGTGATGTTTTAAAAGCTTTATGTGAGAAATAGCGGTGATAAAAGCCTGTAATTGCAAACATTCTAATAGCGTATAAGGCAATTGCAAAGACCACAGCAAAACTACTCCAGCCAACCCAAATCACTGCAAAACAAGCAAGATGCATCATTAAAAATGGCAATACTCTAAGCCAATCTACTTGATTTGCTTGCAAATTAGAAGGTGTTGAAGTGGAATCTACAGGTTGGCCACTATCTAACCATCGCATCAATTTTGCAAAGAGCATCCCTATTTTTTCCATTCCTGTGGCACCTTACGTAGTTTTAACACGTCGTAACCCATGTCTTTAACTTTGCTGACCAATTGGTTGTAATCGCTATCCGAAATTTTGTCAGTTCTTGCCATAATCCAAACATAGTCTCGCGCATTTCTGGCGATAATAGTTTGATTATAATCAACAGAAAGATAAGCAATACGATATTCAGCTTTAATTGGCCAAATAAATTGCATGCCCCAAATGGCATTACCTGTATTGGGCACTACAAAACCATGAGGATTGTAGCGTTTACCTTCACCGCTGAAACTACCTTCATTAAATGTAAACACAGTATCAATAGTGCCATCATCTAGTAATTTATAAGACTCAATTGCGTTGTAAGCATTGTCTTCAATCATAGTAGGAATATGCGCAATGACATACCAATCGCCCATGAATTTTGGCAAATCCACTTGCGGCACGGTTGCAATTGGTGGTTGTGATGCACAACCACCCAACAGCGCACAAAGCGCAAAACAGCATGATTTGATTTGTTTTAACATAGTGCGTACTTTCTTAGGGTTTGAGCTCGTAGGTCACAACATAGCCTTCTGGCGTGGTTGATTTTAAGGCCACCCATTGCTTACCAGTGGCGGTATACCAAAGTTCAATTTTCATTTTAGTTGCATTGAGGCTGTAATGTTCAGTTTCTATTGGTTTGCCTTTAACGGTAATGGTTTCATTGCCCATTTGTTTAATTTGAACGTCTAGCCAATCGCCATTTTGTGGATTAAGCAATTTTGTTTGCTTGAGCATTTTAGGATTCCAATAAGCAAAGGTCATGACGCATTCACCTAATGATTGATTGCCCTGAGCCGTTTCTAGCACAAACTGTTGACCCTCCATTTTGCCATTGGTTTTAGTGATGACTTTATTTTCATTGGTGTTGGCGGTTAACGCCTGTAAGCAATCGTCTCGCCATGTTTCTTTTGCTGTGTGTTGATATTTATAAGCGTTAATAAACAACACTTTAACGTTGAATTTTGCTTCACTTAACAGAGTTTTTACGCCATCATTATCACTAAGCTTGAAACTGTGCTCACCCATAGGTTTGCCATCAATCTTAGCAATAAAACGCCACTCATTGGCTTGAGCAATATTACTCAAACACAAAGCAATTAATAATAAATAGAGTTTCATGTCTTAATCCTTACGTGTTGGCCAAGGCAAAAAGGCATTGGTGGATTGTATGTAAGCTACATAGGCTGGGCGGCGTTCTGCAATGTCTTTTTCAAGTAGGGCAACACCACTTACTTTTAGTAGTAAAAGCGTCATTAAAAGTGCACCAAAAACACTCCACCATGCGCCAGCAGCCAGTGCAATTAAGCAGAACCCCCACCATAAACAACATTCACCAAAGTAATTGGGGTGTCTACTTAAGCCCCACAGCCCTGTGTTTAGCACTTTACCCTGATTATTAGGGTTGGCTTTAAATTGTTTGAGCTGATAGTCACCGATAACTTCCCAACTAAAGCCAACTAGCCAAAGCCCAATTCCCATGTAATCAAGGATGTTCAATGGAGCGTCGGAATGCATACCGCCCAACAACGGTAAGCCTACAATCCAAGCGAGTAGGGCTTGTAAAATAAAGACTATATAAATACTTTTTAGCCAAAAGTGCGGTTCGTTATTGCTTCGGATAGCTTGGTAACGGTGGTCTTCGTGCCCACCCCAGTTACGAATCGATAAGTAAATACATAAACGCAAAGCCCAAATGGCGACGAGTATCATCATAATGAGCGCTCTTTCACTCAATGTAGGTATTGCAAATGCATAAACACAAGTAGTAATCAGAAAGAATAGGCTCCACATACTGTCTACAATGGTCACATTCTTGATAATGACGCTTATCACCCAGCCCATACATGCAAAAGCAAGCATGGCATATAGTGCTTGTGTGTATAACGTAAAATCAAACATTATTTAATCCTTTATTATCAGAAATATATCCATCAAACTTAACAGATAACATTAATAAAAAAGGCGTAATCACTGCCCAACCGATACTCAACAAAAGCATGCTGATATTAAAATGATTGAATTGGATGGCGCCTAATTTGCTGGCGCCTAAATAAGCTAAAGGGCCGCCAATGGCACCGAAAATAATAGCCACTAAAGTTTTGCCACGCATCCACCGTAGGCTAACATTCAGAGTGGTGGCAAATATTACCCACAAGGCAAACATCCATGAGGGCAGTATTAATGAGGCAATATCATGTTGAGGAAACACAGAAAAGCCAAAGGTTAGCAGGGCTTGGTCAATTATTGGGCCAATGGCTAAGGCTAATATGATTAAGCGTATTTCCTGTTGTTTATTGCTTGCTTGGCTCAAATGCCAAAACACAATCGGTATTGCAATCAGTGCGCCTAACCATGGCATACCGTTTGCAGCGCCCAGTACGCAGGCAAACCAACCAATTTGAAATGCAATAAAGTTAATCACAATACCTTGCACAATATATCCTCTTAATTTGGGCGTTCAAACAAGTAATGACTGACCCACCATTCTTGCCCTTGTTTGTAACCAAATAACTCAGCACATGCCATGTAGAAAATGCGCCAACGCATACGCCATTTAACAACAGAATCAGCACCGTAGGTATTTGCAAGAATTGATGTGATGGCACTCTCATGAAAATCCATGTTTTTAAGCCATGCATTTGCAGTTTTCTCATAGTGGGTGCCATCCCAGCGCCAACGTTGCAACAGTTTGAGTTTCTGCTGAAAGTGAAGCGGCAAATCATCTGAAGGCATGATGCCACCCGAAAAGAAAAACTGACTCATCCAGTCATCATCTCCTTGTACTTCAAAAGCATATGGCGTTAATCTGTGCACAAATATGTGCTTAAAAAACTTACCACCAGGTTTAAGCCAATCATAAATCTGCGCATACAAAACCTGATAATTACGCATATGTTCAAACATTTCAACCGATACAACGCGGTCAAACGCATGAATAATGCCAAAATCACTTGGTTTAAACTGATTCATATCGCAGGTAATAATACGCAAATTTTTAAGTTGACGCTGTTGCGCGGTGCGTTCAATGTATTCACGTTGGGAATTAGAGTTAGACACGCCCACAATTTGACTGTTAGGGTAGTGTTCTGCCATCCAAAGACTAAGCGATCCCCATCCGCATCCCAGTTCTAAAATGGCTTGACCATCCTTTAAATCGGCATGTTCACAAGTGAGTTGTAAGCCCAATGCTTCCGCTTCATCTAAGCTTTGCGTTTGCTCAGACCAATAGCAAGAGCTGTATTTTCTATGTTTACCTAAACATAATTGAAAAAAATCGGCTGGTACTTCGTAATGTTGCGCATTGGCTAATTCAGGAACTGGTGCAATTGGGCTGACATTCATGTGTTGAATAAACCTAGTTAAGGTGTCTGCCCCTACATCACATTGCTGTGCTTGAATTTCTTGCAATCGCTTTTCAACTAGTTGACGAATACCGTAGCGTATAAGGCTATCGGGAATGAGGCCTTTTTCGGCTAATTGAATGGCAAACTGCGTTTGTTGCATGAGTTGTTCCTTGAGGGGTTGCTAATTTTTGTTGTACTAGTATACAAATCTGTATACTATTCATCATATTATTTAATATGGTTTGAGATAGTCTATGAAAAAAGTTCATTCATTTTATCCTTTTATTTTTACGCTAAGCATACTCACTAGTACTTTTTTATTAGGGTGCGCTACCAAGCAACAACAAAATACACAAGATGCTCAGGATTGGCCAAGTTATGGACGTTTATTAGATAACCAACGCTATTCTCCACTTTCTCAGATTAACAGACATAACGTCAATAAATTGACATTGGCATGGCAGCATCAAAATGGCGTAAAAGCTAGCTTTCAGGCCACTCCTATTGTACAAAATGGCATCATGTATGTGTCTTTGCCATTTAACCATGTCGTCGCGCTAGATGCTGTCACAGGCAAAGAAATATGGCGTTATAAACATGAGCGCAAAAAAGATTGGAATATGTGTTGTGGCCCTGCAAATAGGGGTGTTGCAGTGAGTGACGGTAAAGTTTTCATAGGCACGGTAGATGCAAGATTAATTGCTTTAGATGCACATAATGGCAAGTTGCTTTGGGATATTAATGTTGCCGAAAAAGATGTAACAACTGAAGGACAAGATTCGCTCAATAGTAACGACCCTAATAGCCAGAAAAAAGTAACAGGCGGCACGGGTGTCGGTATCGCCATGGCACCAGTGGTTTATCAAGGTAAAGTGATTGTGGGCATTACTGGGGTAGGCTATGGCTTGCACATTGATAACCCGAGAGCCGATGCACCTCTAGGTGCGGTGATTGGTGTGACTGGTCGTTATGGTAGGCCAGGATTTTTAGCTGCATTTGATGTTAACTCTGGCAAGCGTGTGTGGCAGTTTGATACCATCCCAGAGCAAGGCTGGGAGGGCAGTTTTGTTGAAACAACTGTCGATGGTTTAAATTTAAATCGTGATGTTGCTGCCGAAAAAGCACGTGCCAAACAATATCAGGATTCTGCTCAATATGGCGGAGGGTCTGCTTGGAGTACGCCAGCAATAGATACTAAGCTAGGCCTGCTTTATTTTGGCACTGGTAATCCAAGCCCCCAAATGAATGATATTTCTCGTCCCGGTGATAATCTATACACGGTTTCATTGGTAGCACTAGACGTGAATACTGGCAAGCTACGTTGGTATTATCAACAAGTGCCGCATGATTTATGGGGTTATGATTTAGCCAGTCCACCAGTGTTATTAAATTGGCAACATCAGGGTAAAACTATTGCCGCTGTGGCGCAAGCCAGTAAAACAGGTTGGCTTTATATTCATGATCGCTCCTCAGGTAAATTGTTGATGAAATCTGAGGCTTTTGTCCCGCAAAAAAATCTATTTACCAAGGCTACAAAAGAAGGGGTGGTTTTGTATCCAGGTATATTAGGTGGTGCAAATTGGTCGCCAATTGCCGTAGATGAAGCCCAGCAAATGGCTTATGTGGCGGGAATTCATGCGCCTATTCGTTACACCTTACATGAAAGTCCCGGCAAAGATGGAGAGCCTCCAATTCAGTATGCTGCATCAGAGCCAGCTGAAGCTGAGCGTTGGGGCTTATTATCTGCTATAGATTTGTCTACGGGTAAAATACGCTGGCAACACAAAACGCAACAGCCATTAGTGGGCGGTATGCTTGTTACACAAGGTGGTGTGGTGTTTATGGGGGAAGGTAACGGCAACTTTAATGCTTATGATAGCCTCACAGGTAAAATTCTTTGGCAAGATAAAGCAGAGGCAGGGGTAAATGCGCCAGCAATCTCTTATTATATTGATGGTAAACAGTATATTGCAGTTGCTACAGGTGGTAATTCAATATTTGGATATCCCCAAGGAGATTATGTTAGGGTATATTCGTTATCACCAAAATAGTAATTCATTTTATAGAAAGACCTCTCAAAAATGAGAGGTCGCTTGAGATCTCAAGTGAACATTGAAGCATCCTAAAATCCCTCACTTATCATTTAATCATTGAAAGAAGATTTAAGTATACAGCGTTAACTTCCGCCCACCATTCGATGAATTTGGCAGGACAGACTTTCTATTTGTGCAACCTTACTATTACTCGGAACTGCATAAAATGCTTGGTTGCTGAGTTGTAGTCGCTTATCTTTTGCATCTATTACTCTATATAGGTGCTTGGCACAAATAAACTCATATCTTGCAAATTCCTTTTGCTGTTTAGGGTTGTCTGCACGCAAAGTTTTAACAATGAGTGAGGGCATATTATTGTTTTGCATAAAAGAATCTGTATCTACATAGGTCACTTCTTTATTATCAGATAGGATTTTTTCCCATTCGACTGCACTCGCACACATTGAAGTTAATAGACAGAGGATGCTTAGTATAATTTTTGATTTCATTTGTAAGCGCGTAGGCCTTTCCAACCCTTTTCATGCATACAAACTACTATTGCTCTTGTGTATGTTTGTTTTGCAATATCTGGTGCATGAGACTCGCCTAATTTGTCTGAACATTCAGTCAGATGTTTTCTAAGCATGGCATCACTAGAACCTATTTTCCACCAAGAGCTAATTTTGTAAGTCTGATTTGGGTCAGGCAATTTTTTTACTTCTTTATTTGGTATTACTTGAGATTTGCTGATAACTTGTTCATTGGTTTTAGTTGGTTCAACTTTTTTTGC
>CAYXGE010000067.1:0-9837 GCA_964464435.1 uncultured Methylophilaceae bacterium | reverse complement strand
TCAAACTCGTAAATTGCTTCCATGCCTAAATCGGCGAAAGCCACCACCCGTGATGCCTTAATGGCTTTTGAGACAAGATAAGCTGCACCACCAATCGCCATTAAATACACCGCTTGATGTTTGGCGATACTTTTTACGGTGGCTTCACCGCGTTCAGCTTTACCCACCATGCCTAGTAAGCCTGTTTTTTCTAACATCATGTCAGTAAATTTATCCATACGTGTCGCTGTGGTAGGCCCTGCAGGACCAACCACCTCATCACGCACAGGGTCGACTGGCCCCACGTAATAAATGAAGCGATTGGTTAAATCTACCCCCTCTGGCAAACCTTCTCCACGTGCAAACATTTCCGCGATGCGCTTGTGAGCGGCATCACGCCCCGTTAATAACTTGCCATTTAACAATAAGGTTTCACCAGCTCGCCAAGTGGTAACCTCTTCTGGCGTAATGCTATCCAAATTAACGCGCCTTGCTTCTGCACTTGGTTGCCAATTTACTTTAGGCCAGTTGTTAAGGTCAGGCGGATTGAGGACCGCCGCACCGCTTCCGTCTAGCGTAAAATGCACATGACGCGTTGCTGCGCAGTTAGGAATCATGGCAACAGGCAGAGAAGCTGCATGTGTTGGATAGTCTAAAATCTTCACATCCAATACTGTGCTTAAGCCACCAAGCCCTTGTGCACCAATACCTAAGGCATTCACCTTTTCATATAACTCTAGGCGTAATTCTTCGATGCGGTTCTGTGCACCACGTTGCTTAATAGATTGAATATCAATGGGCGCCATGAGCGACTTTTTAGCTAAAAGCATGGCTTTTTCAGCCGTGCCGCCTATGCCGATGCCTAACATACCTGGTGGACACCAACCAGCGCCCATTTGCGGCACTGTTTTCAGAACCCAATCAACAATGTTATCAGAGGGGTTCAGCATGACAAACTTGGCTTTATTCTCTGAGCCGCCGCCTTTTGCAGCGAGGCTAATTTCTAGCTTACTCCCCGTCACCAAACTCACATGCACAATTGCAGGGGTGTTGTCTTTGGTATTTTGACGCTTGCCAGCTGGGTCTTTAACCACTGAAGCACGTAAAGTGTTATCTGGGTGCAAGTAGGCTTGACTCACGCCCTGATTGACTAAAGCCTCAATATCCAATTGCGCGTCGATATCATAATTCCAGCGCACCTCCATACCGACTTCTAAAAACACTACCACAATACCAGTATCTTGGCATATTGGCCGCTTACCCTCAGCGCACATGCGTGAGTTGGTAAGAATTTGCGCAATGGCATCTTTGGCCGCTGGCGATTGTTCCAGCGCATAGGCTTTACCCAAGGCTTGAATATAATCTTGGGGGTGATAGTAAGAAATATATTGCAAAGCATCTGCAATACTTTTCACTACGTCAGATTGTTTAATTACGCTCATGAGGCCGATCTTGCAATGGATATTGCTGGGTTAACATCGCGACGTAGTATTTTACCGTTTTTTGTGCGAGGAAAGTCTTTAGCTAAATAAACTACTTTAGGTGCCTTATAAGCAGCTAAGTGCTTTTTGCCAAAACTTTGTAATTCATCTGCACTTACTTCTTGGTTTGGCTGCAATATCACATAGGCCACTACCAGTATTTTATCTTTTTCAATTTCTTCACCAATAGCGGCACAATCCGCCACTGCAGGGTGCGATTTTAATACGCGTTCTATTTCATAAGGCGAAACACGATAGCCAAAACTTTTGATAATGTCATCTTTTCGGCCTAAGAACCAAATGTAGCCATCTTCATCATATCTTGCGTAATCTCCGGTAAAAAACCAGCCATCGTGTTTATATTTAGCAGTTTCTTCTGGCAAATTCCAGTACTCTAAAAACAAACCTGGGTCACGCTCTGGCACACTAATCATACCCTCTTCACCAATCGCTACTGGTTGCAAGGTTTCAGGGTTAAGCAATTGAATGTCATGGCCTGGTTGAGGAAACCCAGCGGAGCCTGGGCGAATTGGCCGTGATTTAGTTTCACATAAATAATATGAAAATTCTGACATGCCGACAGCTTCATAAATATCAATTTCAAAGCGCTCACGCCACATTGCTAGCACCTCGTCAGATAAATGTTCACCTGCGCTCATGCAATGACGTAAACTGGGCACATCAGCCTTTTTAAATTCAGTTTTTTGCAGAATTTGGCGGTATATCGTAGGTACCCCAATAAAGATGGTGGCCTGATGTTTGGCGATGAGTTTAGGCCACGTGGTCGCATCATTTTTACCTTCATGCACAATCACCGTTTTGCCCAAATACAGAGGATCCATCAAGCCTGTGCCCAATACATAGGTCCAATTAAATTTGCCTGAATGCATGATACGGTCTTGCTTGGTTTCAGAAAAATCAAACCAATAAGTAGTCGCTGGCGCGCGTCCAAGCAAGGCACGGTGCGCATGTAACACTCCTTTTGGATAACCAGTGGTGCCTGAGGTATAAACCAAATAGGCAGGGTCATCAGCAGCAGTTTGATGCGGTGCATCCCATGATTCAATCGCCTGCATTGCAGGGCTTAAATCAATCACTTGAATTGCACTATCGGCACTTGCAACGCAGGCACCCGCTCCCGAAAGCAATACATACTTAAGTTGAGGACAACCTTTCAACTCCGTGGCTAATTTAGACCACATCGCTTTATCTGTCACGAGCACGCTTGCACCAGAGTCTTTGGCCAAATAAATGACCTCTTCCGCTGTGAGCAGGGTAGACGTAGGCACTGAAATTGCACCACGTTTCATCGCTCCTAAAAAAGCGGTTGGATAATCTAAACAATTGGGCAAACGAATGAGGACTCTATCACCCAGTGCTACACCCAAGTTACGTAACAATTGTGCAAACTGATGGGTACGTTGAGATAACTCTGAAAAAGTAATTTCATCCGTACCCAAGGTATCGTCTTCTACAATCATCGCTAATGTGTGCGCTATGGGGGTGCCTTGATGACGATCTGAGCATGCGACACCAATATTAAAATGGCTAGGAATGTCCCATTGCCAAGTTGGGAAAGGGGCGAATTTACTCATAGTATGACTCCATATGGCCAGTTTTCACGTATGACTTGTGTAGGCATGAGTTGCAATACTTTCATAGCAAACTGCCTATCCTCATCACCCAATGCACGTAACGCATTGGCTCTTAATAAAGTTTGTAATGCTTTACCAAACATGGGAGGGTCTAACATTTCGCCTTCAAAACGAATAGCGCCCCCTAGCAACGCATCAGCCTCAATCGCTGCTTTTAAGATGCTTATTTTTTGCGCAACTTCTGTCGGGGATGGTGTATACGCTGTTTTACAAAGATGAATATGCCCAGGATGAATCACCTGTTTACCTGTTAAGCCCATGGCCGACTCTTGGCAGGCATGTTTGTAAACAATGCGCGATTCATTTTCGCCATGCAAATCTAGCCAGCGGCGCACATCATTTGGCTCTACATATTTTTCTGGCATGCTCGAAGAGCCGATAAGGGTTTCTACCCCACCAATCACGCCTTTACCTGCAATACGCGCTTCAAACATAATTTGGTTTAAAAAGTATTTAAGCTCTTCTGTCCAATGTTCTGGCGTAATATGAATGCCCATGGCTTTTGAAAAGTCATGAATACCAAATACCACATGCTTAACCGTGGAATACTGCATTAAATCTGGCGCAATTTTGAGCGATTTTGGGTGCTCAATAATCGGTTGAATGGTTATTTTATTGTTATAACTGACCAACAAGTTAGACAAATCGCGCACTTCCGCAGCACCATAAGCCTCGCCTGCTTTAGCCAGCATTATGACATCGATATAATCTGCCATATCGCGAACCATTTCCATGTCCAACTCATACTCATGCGTACGAAATGGATTGACACGAATCGCCACAGTAGCAAGCTTATTGTGTTGCTTTAATATCGGTAGCTCTTGCCGTAACAAGGTACGGCTCATGGCCTTTTGACGACAACCATCCTCTAAGTCAAAAATCAGGGTGTGCGCATTGGTTTGATGCGCATGCCTTTTCATACGTTGCGAGGCGGCCTCTAAATCTTCATAGACACCTTGTTGAGGGGAGTATTTCACCGGAGGATAATATAACTGTATGCCTGGCCAATAATCGCCAAGCACACTGGTATCAAATACGCGACAAAACTCCAACTCGGGATTTTGCTTAGGCTTTTCTTGTGGTTGCATCGCTTACTCCTCGTATTGCGCAGTGCTTATTGCTGTGCATTTCTAATCTCTTGTAATAACTGCTCTATCTCTAGATGACTACTAGTTTCACGCATCAACAACAAATCTAAGAACTGATTATCCGGCATGGCTAGCAGAGTATCTAATGCTTGTATTTGTACATTGCTTAAATCAGCATAGTGTTGTGCTAAAAACTTACCCAACATAATGTCGAGTTCAAGCAAACCACGGCGGCATCGCCATAACAGTCGTTTTGATTGATGTTGTTCTGTGCTATGCATTACAGTCTCTTGAGCTTAATTTCTTTAATCTTGCCAATAGCTCTAGAAGGACTTAAACCCTTAGGGCAAACATCAACACAATTCATAATATTGTGGCAACGATACAATCGATATGGGTCTTCAAAGTCGTCCAGCCGTTCTTGTGTGGCTTGATCGCGGCTATCAGCAATAAATCGATAAGATTGCAACAACCCCGCTGGACCCACAAACTTATCAGGATTCCACCAAAAGCTTGGGCAGGATGCGGTACAAGCGCCACATAAAATACACTCATATAAGCCATCCAACTGTGCCCGCTCTTCAGGACTTTGCAAACGCTCTTTTTCTGGCACAGGGTCGTTATTAACTAGATAAGGTTTTACCGACTCGTAGTGTTTAAAAAACTGCGTCATATCCACCACGAGGTCACGAATAACAGGCATACCAGGCAGTGGCCTTATCACTACACTATTGCCTAAAGATTCAATTTTAGTAATACAAGCCAATCCATTTTTACCATTAATATTCATGGCATCTGAACCACATACACCTTCGCGACAAGATTTGCGCATACTCAGCGTGTCATCGACTACTTTTAGGCGTAGCAGCAAATCTAAGAGCATTTTGTCTTCGGGCAACACTTCAATCTCATAGTCTTGCATATATGGCTCTTTATCCACGTCAGGATTAAAGCGATAAATTGAAATTTTCATACTCACTCCTAATAAACACGTGGCTTAAGTGGAAACGGCTCAACTGTCAGCGGCTTTGTAACCACAGGTTTGTAGTCAAGATGTTTATCTGTTTTATAAAATAAGCTGTGTTTTAGCCAATTTGTATCATCGCGCTCCATAAAGTCCGCACGACAATGCGCACCACGACTTTCTTCACGGGCATAGGCAGAAATCATAGTGGCCATAGCCACTTCTATTAAGTTATCTAACTCAAGCGCCTCAACACGCGCAGTGTTAAATACTTTGCTGCGGTCTTTTATTTTGATATGTTGCGCACGCTCAGCAATCTCTTGTATTTCCTTTACACCTTGCGCCATCAACTCAGGAAAACGAAATACACCACAATTGTTTTGCATTGTTTTACGCATAGCATCGCCTACTTCAGCCACTTCTTCTCCCGCGCCTTGCTCTAAGCGGTAAACACGCGCTAAGGTAGCATCTGCACAATGTTTAGGTAGCGGTTTAGGGCTTGCTATTGTCTTTGCATAGGCCGCCATGTGCTCACCTGCTGCACGACCAAACACCATTAAATCGAGCAGCGAATTTGAGCCTAAGCGATTTGCGCCATGCACTGAAATACAAGCGCATTCACCGACTGCATACAATCCATTGACCACCCGATTTTGTGCGTTATCAATGACTTGCCCATGAATGTTAGTGGGTACACCTCCCATCATGTAATGTGCTGTTGGCACAATGGGTATGGGGTCTTTTACAGGATCTACATTGGCAAAGTTTTTGGCAATTTCACGTATACCCGGCAATTTGGTTTTAATGGTTTCTTCACCTAAATGGTCTAATTTAAGCAATACGCGGTCTTTATCTTTACCCACGCCACGACCCTCTTTAATCTCAGTGGCTATAGCGCGTGATACCACATCTCGACTAGCTAAATCTAATGCTTTTGGCGCGTAGCGTTGCATAAAACGTTCACCTTCACTATTCACCAAATAGCCACCTTCACCGCGCACGCCTTCGGTAATGAGTACGCCTGCCCCTGCAACGCCAGTAGGGTGAAATTGCCAAAACTCCATATCCTCAAGTGGAATACCTGCACGCATTGCCATACCCAAGCCATCGCCAGTATTGATAAAGGCATTAGTACTCGCCTGAAAAATTCGGCCTGCCCCACCAGTTGCCAACATGGTAGTCTTTGCATGCAAAATTGAAATTTCACCTGTTTCAATCTCAAGCACTACCACCCCCACAACATCGCCCTCTGCATCACGAATCAAATCAAGTGCAAACCATTCGATAAAAAATTGGGTATGGTTAGCAATATTGCGTTGATACAAGGTATGTAACATGGCATGGCCTGTTCTATCAGCCGCTGCACAAGTACGTGAAATGGATTTTTCACCAAAGTTTTGTGTCATGCCACCAAATGGTCGCTGATAAATACGTCCACTTTCCATGCGGTCAAACGGCATACCAAAATGCTCTAACTCGTAGATTGCTTTGGCTGCATTTTTACACATATACTCGATGGCATCTTGGTCACCTAAATAGTCCGAGCCTTTAACTGTGTCATACATATGCCATAGCCAGTTATCTTCGCCTGCGTTACCGAGTGATGCAGCAATTCCACCCTGTGCCGCCACGGTATGTGAGCGCGTAGGAAACACTTTAGATACTACGGCCACTTTCATGCCAGAATCTGATAATTGCAAAGCTGCACGCAAGCCTGCACCGCCTCCGCCAATCACAATTGCATCAAACGTTTGAGTAGTTAATTGCATTACACGCTCCACAACACATTAACACCCCATATGCTATACACAAGCAAAGAGGCTATTACCATCATCTGAAAACCTTTTCTTAAGGGCAGCATGGGAATGTAGTCCATGCTAATATCGCGCACACCTAACCATGCGTGGTAAAGCATGCTCACCAAAAACAACAGGCTGGCTAGCTTCATCCAAAGGTTTGAAAATAGCATTTGCCATGTAGCAAATTCAGTCATAGGATTGAATGCAATAATCACTAACCACATGACGCTGTATATCGCCATGATGGCCCCAGATATGCGCTGAAATAGCCAATCACGCAGACAGTGGTATGTAAAACTAAAAATTTTAACTAGCATATCCACACCATTGAAATAACCGTTAGTACTAAGCTTAGCCCCAACACTAGCTTAGCGGTAAAGCGCGCTTGTCTTAACGCCATGCCCCAATGAAAATCCATGGCTAAATGACGAAGCCCTGCACAAAAGTGATGCCAAAAAGCCCAAAGCCCTGCAAAAATAATCGCTTTTACAAATACACTATCCAGCACATGTTTCACTTGTTGAAAGCCCTCTGGCGAACTTAACATTTGTTGCAAACACCAAATAAGCGCTGGAATCAACAAGAAGAGTAGAAAGCCACTGGCTCGATGTAAGATTGACACCAAAGCAGGTACTGGCAAACGAATAGTGCGTAAATTTAGGTTTTTAGGCCTGTTTACTGGACGTTTGGCTGGCTGATTAGGTATTTTATCCATGTTTAAAATATATCCCATGCTGCATTCCTGTTCTGCCTTAATGCGCGGCCTTGGCTACTGCGCCAGAAATACGCTCTAACAATCGGGGGTCAAATGGTTTAGGAATAATGTACTCTTTACCAAAAGTCATTTCTTTTACACCATAAGCATCTAACACCTCTTGTGGCACAGACTCTCTAGCAAGTTCAGCTAAGGCAAAGGCCGCCGCCATTTGCATTTTTTCAGTAATTTGTGGTGCTTGTGCATCGAGCGCGCCACGGAACAAATAAGGGAAGCAAAGGGCATTATTCACTTGGTTTGGAAAATCTGAACGTCCAGTCGCCATGACGATGTCATCACGCACTGCATGCGCAACAGAAGGCAGAATTTCTGGGTCAGGATTAGCCAAGGCAAAGACAACTGGTTTTTCTGCCATGAGTTTAAGATATTCGGGAGGTAATGCATTGGCAGCAGAAACACCGATAAACACATCAGCGTTTGTAATAATATCTTGCAGGGTACGGGCTTCTGTCTCTCGTAATAAATCACTACCGTACTCACCAATATCTTTTCTGCCAGTATGTAATGCACCAGTTTTATCACATAAGGTAATGTCTTTTGCACCCATCAGTTTAAGTAACCGTGCTGTTGCCATACCTGCTGCTCCTGCCCCTAAAAAGGCAATTTTTGCTGTGGCTAATGTTTTGCCTTGCAATTCCAGTGCATTGAGCAGTGCGCCGCCAATAATAGCTGCTGTGCCATGTTGGTCGTCATGAAACACAGGAATATTGAGCCTTGCTTTAAGCTCTTTCTCAATTCTAAAACAGTGCGGTGCGGCAATATCTTCAAGGTTGATGCCCCCAAAGGTAGGCGCAATATTCACCACCGTTTCAATAAATGCTTCTATGCTTGGTGCAACCACTTCAATATCAAACACATCAATGTCTGCAAAGCGCTTAAATAACACCGCTTTGCCTTCCATGACTGGCTTACCCGCTAGTGCACCTACATTGCCTAAACCCAATACAGCAGTACCATCCGTAATGACTGCCACTAAATTACCTTTATTGGTATATTTATAAGCATCGGCTGGATTTTCATGAATCGCCTTCACAGGCTCCGCTACCCCCGGCGTATAAGCTAGGGAGAGCTCATCCGCTGTCGAGCATGGCTTGGAGGATTCGACAGAAAGTTTGCCGGGGCGCGGAAACTGGTGATAGTGCAATGCACGTGATTTAAGGCTATCCATATTTAATCCTTTTTTTTCTTGGTTATTCAAGCTCATTCATGTAGTGGTAATCATCTGTCACACAAAGCCCTAAACGATATTCCATAGGCTTATCACCATAGGTATAAGCAATACGCTCTATACGTAACAGCGGGAACCCCTCTTTAACACCAAGATGTTTTGCTATTTCTCCCGTCGCCCCAACTGCTGTCAGCTTTTCAGAGGCGCGTATCATGCGAATGCCATAGAGTGTTTCATACATGCGATAAAGCGAGCCGTTGTACTCTTGAATTTTGTTTGCATTTAAGCCCTTAAATGGACTGGCTGGAATAATGACGTGGTCAAAAATCACTGGGCGATGTGAAAAACTGAGCAAGCGCTTAATTTCAATCACACTGGTATCGGGTTTTAAGTTCAACATGCCAGCGATATTGGCAGGAGAAGAGATTCTAGTACATTCCAATAATTCATTTTCTAGCAACTCCTTTTTGCCATCGGCCGCAGCCAAACGCAGAAAACGTAATTTAATTTGCTCTTCATTATGCGTAGCAACGAAGGTTCCTTTACCTTGACGACGCACTACAATATTCTCAGCCGCTAAAGCATCAATGGCCTTTCTAACCGTGCCCTGACTCACGTTGTAACGTGACGCCAACTCCATCTCGCTTGGAATACTTTCACCAGGGCCCCATTCGCCAGCAATCAAGCTTTGCGTGAGCAACTCTTTAATTTGCTCATACAACGGTTTAAAACTAGGTGTAGCCATGACCATATTCATATGTTTTTCCTGTGCTGATTCAACATGTGTTTAGTCTAACACTTTAAGTCTTATATAAGATATAAGAATTTAAAAAATATTTGCGATAAGTCAAAAAATGATGCAATTTAGCTCTCACGCCACTTCCGCAATAGGAATGATCTTCTTGGTATACTCAGGCATCTTATCGAA
>CAYXGE010000066.1:7385-10063 GCA_964464435.1 uncultured Methylophilaceae bacterium | reverse complement strand
ACTTATACGCCAAAAACCGATGCATTTGGTACCGATACCTTTACGTATTCTGCATTTGGTACCACTGGTGAATCAGCTCCAGCAACTATTTCGATTAATATTATTGGTCGCCCAGACCCAACACAAAATCAAAATGTGCGTAATTTGATAACGAATCAAATGGCGACAGCACAGCGTTTTAATAGAGCACAATCACTTAATTTCCAGCAAAGATTAGAAACATTGCATGGACGTTTTTCAAGCCGCCAGCCAGCACAAACAAATACAGCGGCAGCGGATGTACCAAGAGGTACAACTTTAGGAGATGTTGAGGCGCGCTCAATTGCAATGCGTATTGAGCAAAATCAATCTAATCAATTAACGGATGCCCCAACTCTGCATGGTAATAAAAATGCTAACGAAATCGCTTCAACAATTTCTAGCGCTGGTGCCTTGTCATCACCTTTAAACAAAACCAACACTAGGGCTGAAAGTGCGAGTGTTAATCGATTCTCTGGAAACGCTGCTAATCCAATGATGGCTGATGCAACGCCACGAACTGATGGCGATGCGCTGGCAGAGGTGTTAAATGGCAGTATTGGCAATGCACTAATGGATACGCTCAGAAACAAAAATATTAATTTAGCTGCACTTTCAAATGCAGTGCTAAATTCACAATCCGCAAATGATCCTGATGCGGTTGAAATTTGGATGGCGGGTAATGTACGTGTGGGTTCGGTTGAGCAGAGTGGATTTGATTTTAGTAACTATAAAACCGATGGTATTAGTATTGGTTTAGATAAGCCATTTGGCGATAATTTAGTTTTAGGGTTAGGCCTAAGCTACGCCCACGATTCAAGTGAATTGGCGAGTGATGGTAGTAAAGCCATTGCAAAAGGGTTGTCACTATCTGTTTATGGAAGCTACCAAGCCGCAGAAAATACCTATATTGATGCCATGATAGGTTATGGCAAAATTGATTATAAATCTAAACGTTTTGTGTCTGCCGCAGGCGCTTTCGCAGAAGCAAACCGCGATGGTGATCAATTGTTTGCGTCTATTGCTGGGGCTTATGAATATAAAAATCAAGGCTTCATGCTATCACCTTATGCGCGTTTAGATTTATCGTATAACCGATTAGATAGCACCACAGAATCTGGCGCTGGTTTAAATGCTTTACGCTACGGCGATAGTACTGCACGTTTTGCACAAGTATCTGCAGGTATTAGAGCTGAAGCGAATCATCAAGCGGATTTTGGCATTATTACGCCGCGTGCCCGTCTAGAATACCAAGCCAGTACGCAAAGTAATGACGATACGAATATTCAATATGCTGACCAATTAGGTGGTAATTTCCGTTTAGCAGGTACAACCAATCGCCAAGGCTCTATCGTGTTTGGCTTAGGTAGCGAAATGCTGATGAAGAACGGTATTCGCCTTGGCTTAGATTACCAAGCATTACGGTCTCCTGGTACAGAGTCAAGCCAGGCATTGAGTTTCCGATTGGCTAAAGATTTGGGCGTGGTAGACAATAAGCTTCCAATTTTGGATGTAGAGTCACTTGCCTTGCCAAAACTGGGTGTGCGTTTAGACATGGGCTATACCTTTGACGATAACGTGAACCGCTCACGCGAAAATGCGGAAAAACTACAAGATAGAGTGTATTCATTTAATTTGAATAAAGGTAAAAACTTTAACATTAATGCTAACTCTCGCATTGTGCTAAATGGTTTCTTTGGTGCTGAAAAATCTTATTACTTTAGAGGGTTAGACAAAGTGAGCTTAGGCTCACAAGCGGAATACCAATATCGAACCTCAGGTGCATTTTCAGCGCCAACCTATGGCGTGTTTGGTCGTGTGTCTACTGAACAATTTAATTCAGAATTAAGAGACAACATTCGGCTTTCAACTGGGCTTACTTTACGCAAGCCAATCACTGATAAATTAAGTACCTTTGCGGCGCTAGCATATAACAAGCGTAATGCTGACAGTGAAGTATTTGACCTTGATGAAATCTCAGTGCGTGCTAACTTTGATTACCTTACTTCAGCTGATAGCACCATATACCTCACTGGTGAGTTGCGCCATGGAGATATTGTTTCAACAGCAAGGCCGAGTTTAGAAAATCTTGATGGTTCAGATGCTAACGTATTAGATGACGTATTTAAACGCCAAGGCTATGCTAGTTATCGCTTTAAAGGCAACACTGCATTAGCAACCTTAGGTTATAACTTACCGATTGGTCCAGCAGATGGTTTTGATTTCTCATGGCGTTGGGTCAGATCAACACCGTCAGATGTTCCTAGCTATGTCAATGATAAACGCTCATATTACGATAACCAGTTCTCTATCGTGTATCTGGTTCGTTTCTAGGGGAAAAGCAGGATGAAATTTCGTTTAAATGTCTTTTTTGTGATGTTATTAACATTGCTATTGGTTGCCTGTGGCGGTGGAGGCGGTAGTGGTGACTCTCCCACTGGCGTCAATACCACTGCTGGTAATACCTCCGGTTTGGCTTTTCCACTAAACAAAGTATTAGAGAGTGCGCGTTTTTTGCTGTTTCCAAATTCACAACGAGATGTGACTTCAAGTGCTTTAACAGGGGTAGATTTAACCAATACGCTAGCATATCCCACTGCATACTATGCTGCGATTGATGCGGCAAATGAGCGCGTATCTAAAGCGACATTTAGAGCAAA
>CAYXGE010000066.1:5029-7285 GCA_964464435.1 uncultured Methylophilaceae bacterium | reverse complement strand
ATCGCGCTTACAAGTACTTAAGGTACATGAATTTGATTTTTCAACGCTTAATGATGCAAGTATTGGTAGTGTGAGAAGTCGTGCATCACAAGAAGCTGATATGAAAACCATTAATCAATGGATTGACGCTACTTATTCAGGTACAGGTGTGAATGAATGGGATGGTGCCATAGCGCAAGCCGCGATTCGAGCTGCATATGGTGGTGTTGGCTTTCCTAATGCCAATTACGATGATAATTTAGCTAAGACCTTTACCCCTGGTAATTGGACAGCACAAGGCCAATCTACCCTGTATCAGAATGTTGTGGCGCCATTTTGTATGACATGCCACATCTTAAGAGGTACTAAAAATCAAAGTGATATTGCGTTTACCAATTTTACGCAATTTAGTGATTATGCAGATCGAATCAAAGCACATGTGTATGATCGAGGTAATATGCCATTGGCTGCTATTGTTTATAATAATTTCTGGGCTAATGGTTCAACCGCAGCGCAACAACTTGCCGCAGTAAGTTCAATTGCCGCTCAAGGGGCAACTGCAACACTCAAGCCAGGTAGACCAATCGCTGACCCAGGGCCAGATAGAGTGATTAATCCAGGTAATTTAACACTGACCTCAATTAATAGTTTATTTGCCAGCAACTTTACTTGGAATATCGTCGTGAACCCAGGAGGCGCTACTTTTGTCGGCAGTAACACTGGCGCTACCGCAACCATCAGTTTCCCAGCAGGTGCAGCGACCTATCAAGTGCAATTAACAGCCACTGGAAATGGTTTAACAGATAGCAAGACAATTACTGTGGCTGTAACTGGAACACCAAGACCTGCTACGCCTTCTTTTGCCACAGATATTGTGCCTATTTTAAGCAGTCTTACATGCACTGCAGGTTGTCATGACAATAATTTAACTAACCCAAGTAGGCCTCCTCTTTCATACATAACGCCAGTTTATGAAGAAGTGAAAAGCAGGGTCAACTTTACTGATGTGGTGGCAAGCCCTATTTTACGCAAACCATCAGGAAAACATCACGGTGGAGGAGGACCGTTAGGTAACTTTAACGATAGTCTACCAGTAGGATCCGCAGGACGCGCTGACTATGATATGTTCGTATCATGGATTATGTCTGGCGCACAACCCTAAACATAAAAGTAAAAAAAAGCGCCTTTTAGGGCGCTTTTTATGTTAAACAATCTTTCAGTATTCTCTTCGTGGCGCGCTATATTCACTGCCAGAGAATACAAACGGCGGGCTACGTCCGACCAGTGTTTCAATCAGCATGAGTTCTTGGTCTTCATGATTAATAAAGCCTGCACGTCGAATGTTCTTACCTTCTGCTTCTTTATTTAAGATATACAACGGCTTGTCATGGTGCGTTGCCTCAATGGTATCCTTGCTGGCTGGGTCATCTGTTGCTTGAACATCCGTGATTCCATAGCAAGTACAAAAATAGGTGAGCTCTGGGTCTGCTTCAACATAAAAGCCAGTGCCACGAATACCAATAGTAGCTGTATGTGTCTGAACACGATGTGATTGGCTTCTTGACACTGAAAGAAGCTTTCCTGAAAGCATGCGCAAGCCTGTAATCACAAAATTACCGCTATCTTCAGCGCCATCCATGGCTAATTGACTGTTGGCTCTAAGTATCATGGCATTTCCACCGACGACAAAAACAGCTTCACTTTTTGCCCCAGTTTCAATCACATCTTTTGGGCCAACTTTGGTGTTAATATTAGCTTCTTTGCCATTCACTTTGACGCTACCATTTAAACGATACATCGATTGTCCATCGGGTAGCTTGCTTGGGCTATTGCCAAACAGGCTTTCGGCTAATGCCAAGTCTACTGGCATGCCAGCCGTTATAAAACCTAAGGTCAATGCTTGTATCAGTACGCGACGTTGCGGGTCGTCAGCGTCATTGAATTTGCTCATGATTTCCCCAAAATTTAAGAAATAAAATGATTAATTTTTGTTAATACTCATTATAGGTGAATAATGGAGTTGTTTGTTAAGATTGCACGACAACTTTATTTTGAGCATTTACTCTAAAATTCATGATTTTTACGCTGTCAAAAGATTTTAAATTCAGTAATCATTAAACATAAACGTACGATAACTAATATGAGTTTACGCTTTAGATTAAATTTATTGGTCACTTTGCTTTCGCTGCTTTTTCTTATCGCAGCTGGATGGGCCTTGGTTGACGATACGCGCGTGTCCATTCGGGAGCGTGTTGAAGCGGCAAACCGAGTTACGAT
>CAYXGE010000066.1:0-4929 GCA_964464435.1 uncultured Methylophilaceae bacterium | reverse complement strand
TAGGGGCGATTAATCGAATGGAGCAGGGCGACTTAACAGCCCGTTTACAGCATTTTAAATTACCAGAATTTGACCGTATCGGTACCAGCTTAAATCGCATGGCAGAATCATTAGAAGCAGAGCGTCAATTAGAAGAAAATCGCCAGTTAACGCAATTAATTCAACGTCATATTGAAGATGAGCGGAGAAGCTTAGCACGTGAGTTGCATGATGAGCTAGGTCAATATGTGACCGCTATTAAGACCTTTGCCGTGGGCATCGGAAATAAAACTAAAAATAAAATGCCAGATATTGAAGCGAATGCACAAACAATTGTCGCTGCGGCTAACCATATCTATGATGGTATGCATAATATTATTCGGCAATTGCGCCCTGGTTCTCTAGATAACCTAGGCCTTTCTGAAACATTACGTGACGCAGTTAATCAATGGCAAAAGCAGTTTACACACATGCAATTTGAGCTACAAATATCAGGTAACGTCGATGATTTAGGGGAAATACTGAATATTAATATTTATCGCGTAATTCAGGAATCCGTCAATAACGCCTTAAAACATGCGCAAGCAAGTTCAATTACGATTACGCTTGAAAATAAGCAAGCAAATGAATTGAAACTAATTATTGCTGATAACGGTATAGGCATGAATGTGTGTCATGTAGATCAAAGCCAACACTTTGGCTTGCTAGGTATGCGGGAGCGTGTACAATCACTCGAAGGGAACTTTAGCTTGGACTCTCTGCCAGAACAAGGGACAACCATTAGCATTACGATTCCAATTAAGAAAGATTAAATCAATGAGCGATTCCATTAAAGTCATGCTTGTAGATGACCACGCAGTGGTGCGTATGGGCTTCAAAATGTTGTTAGAATCAGACGTTGATATTAAGGTCGTTGCAGAAGCTGAAAATGGCGAAATGGCGATTAAACAGTATATGGAACATCACCCCACAGTAGTGGTGATGGATATTACGATGCCTGGGATTGGGGGCTTAGAAGCCATCGAACGTATTATGGCAAAGGATAATCATGCCAAAATATTAGTATTGTCAGCACATGAAGATTCAGTGCATCCTAAACGTGTATTAAGTGCAGGCGCGATGGGCTATTTAACTAAGCGTAGCGCTGCAGAGGAGCTGATTAAGGCTATTAGAACAGTTGCTAGTGGTAAAAAGTACCTTGAAGCTAGCGTCGCACAGCAAATGGCTATTCAACAGCTCAATGGTGAGCAAAATCCAGTTGATGTGCTTTCAGATCGAGAGTTTGAGGTATTTATTGCCTTAGCTAAAGGCAAAACTACTAACGAAATTGCGGATACGCTTTGTTTGTCACCGCGCACAGTGGGTACACATCTTTATAATATTAAGCAGAAATTAAATGCTAATAACTCCGCTGAAATCGCGTTAATTGCCATGCGTTCTGGCTTAATTGACCCTTAATGCGTCGTTATTGTGTTTTTAGATACTAGTTTTTGGTGCAGCGCGTATACTAATCACGCCACTGAGAAAAATCAAAGCAATCGCGCACCATTCAGATAAACTCAAGTTTTCGCTCCAAAAAAACCAACCAAAAATACTTGAAAATACCACTGTAGAATAGGCTAGACTGCCTACAACTAGTGGGTTGCCTGTGCGATAAGCACGTGTCATGGAAAGTTGTCCCAACGTCGTGGCTAGGCCAATTCCAAGTAAAACAGGAATATCAGTTACGCTAGGCATATGCACAGGATAAAACAACATCCATATGAAACCACCAATCGCGCATGCCAATGAAAAATAAAATACGGTGCGCCAATCTGGTTCGCCTACACGCGCTAATACAGTGACATGCACGTACACAACTCCAGCTAATAGCCCAGAAAGTAAGCCAATTCCACCTGCCGTAAGTTGCTCTATATGCAAGCTTGGTTTGAGTAATAATGTAACGCCAATAAATCCTAATACAATCGCAAATATCAATATTTTTCTAGCGGGCTGATGAATCACAAAAGGTAAAAGTATTGCCATAAAAAGTGGCGAGGTTTGATTCAGCGTAGTCGCAGTGGCTAAAGGGAGTTTTGCTAATGCGTAAAAGAAAAATACCGTTGCAATAAAGCCAATAATGGCACGCGAAGCTTGTTTGCCCCAATACGGCGTTGATAAACTACGTTGATATTTATACACAAACCAATAGACTATGACTACACCAAGCCAACCACGATAAAACACCAGTTCTGGGCTGGTAAATTTAACTGAGGCAGTTTTTACCAATGCGCCCATGACGGCAAAACAAAAGCCGCCAATAAGCATCCACAGGCTACCTAGCTTTAGTTTCGCGAGCGTTTGAAAAAACACGAAGTTTTAGTAGCAAACAATTAGGTTTGAGAAAGATGCGCGACCATTTGTTTGCGCATCCATAGATGAAAGTGCTCTAGTCCCGTTTCCATAGGGTGTTGATATGGGCCTCGTTCATCTAGGCCTTGTGAAAATAAAGCTTGGCGGCCTTGGTGCATGCGCTGGCATATCTCTTTATCCTCAACAGCCGTTTCTTCATAAGCCGCTTGTTGCGCAAGTGCGTATTCACGTTCAAACAATGCAATGTCTTCTGGATAGTAAAACTCAACCACATTCGTGCATGCATCTACGCCACGCGGAATAATATGTGAAACTACCAAAACATTGGGATACCATTCAATCATCAAAAACGGGTAATATACCATCCAAATAGCACCGTATTTTGGTTGCTTATTGGTCTCATAATTAGCCACTTGTTGTTGCCAATGTTGATAAACTGGCGAGCCAGCTTTGAGCAAAGACTGTTTGTAACCCACTGTTTGAACGCTGAAATGTTCACCGAACTGCCAAGTTAAATCATCACAGTTTACAAATTTATTTAAGCCTGGATGAAATGGCTCTACATGGTAATCTTCCAGATACACTTCAATAAAAGTTTTCCAGTTGAATTGGTATTCATCCACTACAACGCGATCTAACATGTAATGCGTAAAATCAAAATCTTGCGTAACACCTAACTCTGCAAGGTCTTTGGCAATATTACGTTGGCTTTTAAATAATAGTCCATGCCATGATTGCAAGGGAGTATGTTCTAAGTGCAAGCATGGATTTTCATTAAAATGTGGTGCACCTAACAATTTGCCTTCGGTGTTGTAAGTCCATCGGTGTAAAGGGCAAACAATATGTTGAGTATTGCCTTTGCCATTGAGCATAACAGCTTGTCTGTGTCTGCAAATATTGCTAATTAAATCGACACTTTCTGCATTTCTAACCAAAGCCTTCGCTTGCTGCATCCAATCAACGGTATAAAAATCGCCCACATGAGGCACCATAAGTTCATGACCAATATATTGCGGGGCCTTGCTAAACAAATGTTGTTGTTCAAGTTGATAGAACGCTGGGTCGGTATACCATGACACAGGTAACTGTGGGGCATAACGCCAGTGATCTGGGGTAATTGAGGTGACTGAAGCAGTTTGAACCATAAAGTAATCAATAAGGCTTGAAACGTTAGTAGTGGGGTGAAATTTTGCCCGAAATAGGGGAATTTTCAAGATTTACTTGTAAATAAACTTTAATCTCATCGGATTATCATTGAGAAAACTATGCAATTTCTTGATTATTACGCCCTTTTGCGATAATCTCAGTATTTAATTGTAAACATTAGAAATTTGGTAAAAATTCCACAATTTCGTTACAAAACGCAATTTTACTCGATTTTTTATGGGTGATACAGTGATGAGTTTAGTAGTGAGAAAAATTACATTCAATAAAGTAACTTCTTGTACATGCATTTTGCATCGACAATTGTTAGGCACATAGTCACCCGTTAAGCTGCAAAAGGCGGCGATTGCCGCCGTTTCTTTTTTTACAAGCAAGATATTCAAGCATCAAAGTTGATAAGTAGAGCACCATGTCAGAACATTTAATGAACACCTATGGTAGACAAGCGGTAACCTTTGAAAGAGGTCAAGGCGTTTGGCTATACGATAAAGAGGGTCATGCATATTTAGATGCATTATCTGGCGTAGCGGTTAACGGTTTAGGTCATACACATCCTAAGTTCGTGGCAGCACTCAATGCGCAAATAGCTAAACTCATACACGTTTCAAATATTTACCAAATCTCTGAGCAAGCGCGTTTGGCAGAAAAACTTGCTGAAATTTCAGGCATGGACAAAGTGTTTTTCTGTAATTCTGGTTGCGAGGCCAATGAGGCCTCCATCAAGTTGGCACGCTTGTACGGCCACAATAAAGGCATTGAAAACCCAGAAATCATTGTCATGGAGCGTAGTTTCCATGGTCGTACGATGGCTACCTTGTCCGCCACGGGCAATCGCAAAACGCAAGCAGGCTTTGAGCCTTTAGTGAGCGGTTTTATTCGTGTGCCGTTTGATGATATTGAAGCAGTCAAAGCAGTTGCTTCACGCAAAAATAATGTCGTGGCCATTTTGGTTGAGCCAGTGCAAGGCGAGGGCGGTATTCATATCCCTGCTGACATGAAAGCGTATATGCAAGGTTTGCGTAAAGTCTGTGATGACAATGGCTGGTTGTTGATGTTAGATGAAGTGCAAAGCGGCATAGGTCGCACCGGCACTTGGTTTGCATTCCAACACACAGGCATTATGCCTGATGTCATGAGCTTGGCAAAAGGCTTAGGCTCAGGTGTGCCGATTGGTGCTTGCGTTGCGCGAGGCGTGGCGGCAGAAACGTTTACCCCTGGTAAACATGGTTCTACCTTTGGCGGTAATCCACTTGCAACAGCAGCTGGTTTTGCCACATTAAATATTATTGCAGAGGAAAATCTGCGTGAGAATGCAGAAAAAATTGGCAATTATATTAATCAGCTATTTTCTGAAGCCTTTAAAGATAATAAATCGGTAGTCAATATTCGCAACGCTGGATTAATGATAGGCGTGGAGCTGGATCGCCCCTGTAG
>CAYXGE010000065.1:4657-10318 GCA_964464435.1 uncultured Methylophilaceae bacterium | reverse complement strand
AGCAAGAAGCGCAGTACGTTCACTTTCAGGCCAGTTTTCAAATCGTATACAGAGTTTACTTACAAGACTCGTAGAGCTTCGTATGTATCTTGAAGCCTGCTTAGATTTTCCTGAAGAAGACATCGACTTTATTACCCAAGGACGGGTAGCAGAAAAGCTTTCTGCTATTCATCATGAGCTTCAGCAGGTGTTTATTAATGCTAAGCAAGGTAACTTATTGCGAGAGGGCCTTACCGTAGTTTTGGTAGGACAACCTAATGTTGGTAAATCAAGCTTAATGAATCGCTTAGCTGGCGAAGAAGTTGCAATTGTGACTTCAATTGCAGGTACAACGCGAGACACAATAAAAAGTGCAATTCAAATAAATGGTGTACCTTTACACGTGATTGATACTGCTGGCTTACGAGAAACCGACGATGAAGTAGAAAAATTTGGTATTGCCAGAACATGGCGAGCTCTAGAAAACGCCAATATCGCATTATTATTGGTTGATGCAGCTCATGGTATTACCGAAACAGAAAAATCGATTTTAGCGCGCTTGCCGCAAGAAATTACCAAAATATGGATACATAATAAAATTGATGTTTCACGTGAAACAGCAAAAATTTCGCAAATAGACGATGAAACACATATTTATCTCTCTGCAAAACAAGGTGATGGTCTTACCCTTTTAAAAGAACATTTGCTAAAAGTTGCGGGCTGGCAGCCGAGTGGTGAAGGTGTATTCATGGCGCGCGCGCGTCATGTGCAAGCCTTAGAAACAGTTGATGTAAAATTAACACAAGCGGCGCAGTTAATGGCGCAACCAGAATTGGTAGCAGAAGAGTTAAGATTGGCACAAAACGCGCTCAGCTCAATTACGGGTGAATTTACGCCCGATGATTTATTGGGTGAAATCTTTTCTAAGTTTTGTATAGGCAAGTAAATGCATCATTTAAGGCAATAAAAAAAGGCGCATAACGCGCCTTTTTTATTTCAAAGACACCAAAAGTTAAGCTGTTAAATCAACCACTTCAGCTTCTGGCGCATTCTTTTTAACTGATTCAATACCGTTATCTCGGCCTGCATCGCTTTCATATTGTTGGCTTTGACCAATCACTTGATGGTTACCAGCTTTAATCACAAAGTATGGTTTGCCAGATTTTGATACTAAACGGTCAAAACGTTCATCCATGCTAGCATTTTTCTTAATTGATTCAATACCATTTAAAGCGCTGGCCTTGCTCTCATACATTTCAGATTGTAAAATAATTTGGCCGTTACCAGCTAAAAGATTAAAGTGAAATTGACCGCTTTTTGCTGTTTTTAATTCAAATTTACCCGCCATATTAATTCTCCCGTGAGCGTTAATGAGTCTAAAAGTCTTTGCTTTTACTGACTGCTTTGAGCCAATGCACTACTATAGACCTGAGTTTAAGACAAAGTCAATTGCATAATCGTAAACAAATGCAGTGGTTTCACGTGAAACAAATCACTTTGAAATCAAAAAAAGACCCGCATGTTGCGGGCTCAATGGAGGGGAAATTGATAATGGCGTGTCAACTAAGTTTATTTTTTAACTAATGATGACTTAATTTATTTAAAAAATAGCTTTTTTCTTTACGTAAAGACCTTCTTTTGCAGCCTGTAATCATTGCGCGTATTAGGTTGTCTTTGTGAATAATACTTTCTAACACTACTGCAATTACGTGCATGACAACTAAACCTAGCCAAGACCAAGAGGCATAAAAGTGTATATCTTGAAGTAAATAAGTATTGTCGATTAGCCAGCCATCATTAAATACCAAATAGCCAGATATCACTGTAGTTATACCTAGTATTAGCATGGCATAAATGACGAGTGATCCAGCTGGATTGTGCCCTTTAAAGCGTCTTGCATGGCCTTTGATTGTGTTCACCATATATTTAAAAGCCCCGACAGGATTGGGTGGAAAGCTTCTAAAGCTGGCATAACCAGTGCGCATAAAGCCCCAAATAATGCGAGAAACTAATAAACCAGCAACCGTGTAACCAGCATAAACGTGTTTTAACCTATCCCATTCTGAGTCGTGGTAATAAAACGCCACGGTGAATGCAACAACTAATGACCAATGAAAAACACGCACAAACAAGTCCCATACATATTGTTGTGCGGGTGCTTTTGCTTGTGCGTTTACATCATGTTTTTGCATTATTTTGCAGTAGGTGTTTTTTCAGTTAACAAGTAGGTAATGTAGCTGGCTTTTTCAGCGGCTGTACAGTCACTACCAATAATATCTTTACAGTGTTTGGAAAATTTCTTTTCAACATTTTCAAAATCACTAAAGCGTTTTTCATTCACAGCAGGTGATAAAGGGCGAATGGCTTTGCCAGTCACAATGTGTTTACCATTATCTGCAGGGTTGGCAGTGTGGCAAGAGGCGCATGCAGTTTCTTTACCATTGCCTAGTTTAATTTTACGGTTGTAAAAGAATTTACCATCGGTTGCAGTTGGCCCTTTGTATTCTTTGTTTTCGTGTTTGGCGAGCTCTGTATAAATGGTCACTAGTTTTTCTGCGTTAGCTACAGTAGCATTTGCTGTAACGCTGGTTAAACTTGTTGTTAAACCAAGTAATGCCATTAAAGCGAAGTGAGTTTTTTTCATGTTAATACTCCAAGTAATCAATCATTGTTATTAAAAAATGCCGAATCGACCTTTGTTTATCGGCAATAAAAGCGTAAATCTTCAATGTTAAAGAGATTTGTCTTTTTTCTTAAATCAATTGCAAGCGAATTCTATGCCAGCAGTGTTAATCAATTATTACAAGCTGTTAGATAGCTGTATCAGATGGTTAAAAGATTGATAAAACAATGACGTAAAGCCAATTTTGAAGTAAAATGCGAGGTCTTATTTAAGGCTAAAATCGTAATTTTATGCAATATAGCGAACAATTTGATGTGATTGTAGTAGGTGGCGGTCATGCTGGCACAGAAGCCGCGCTGGCTAGTGCACGTATGGGGCGCAAAACTTTACTGCTTACGCACAATATTGAAACATTGGGTCAAATGTCTTGCAACCCTAGTATTGGGGGTATTGGTAAAGGGCATTTGGTAAAAGAAGTGGATGCTTTAGGTGGCGCAATGGCGGCCGCTACCGATGAAGGTGGCATTCAGTTTCGTATTTTAAATTCCAGTAAAGGTCCTGCGGTGCGCGCTACACGTGCGCAGGCTGACCGCATCCTTTATAAGGCAGCTATTCGTCATCGGTTAGAGAATCAACCTAATTTGTGGTTATTTCAACAGGCGGTGGATGACATCATTTTAGAAGGTGATAAAGCCGTTGGTGTGGTTACGCAGATTGGCTTAAGATTTGGCGCAAAATCAGTGGTGCTGACCGCAGGTACATTTTTAGGTGGCTTGATACATGTAGGTTTGCAAAATTATAGTGCCGGCCGTGCCGGTGACCCCCCTGCTATTTCATTGGCCGCGCGCTTACGTGAAATTGGTTTGCCAGCTGGGCGTTTAAAAACGGGTACACCGCCCCGCATAGATGGCCGCACTATTGATTATAGTGTGATGACAGTGCAACCAGGCGATACCCCAGTGCCAGTGTTTTCGTTCTTAGGTAATGCATCGCAACATCCTGCGCAACTACCCTGCTGGATAACGCATACCAATGAGCGTACGCATGAGATTATACGTAGCGGTCTGGACCGCTCGCCCATGTATACAGGGGTGATTGAAGGGGTTGGTCCGCGCTATTGCCCGAGCGTAGAAGATAAAATTCATCGTTTTGCTGATAAAGAATCGCACCAGTTGTTTTTAGAGCCTGAGGGCTTAAATACCCATGAAATCTACCCCAACGGTATTTCTACTAGCTTACCGTTTGATATTCAGTTTGCTTTGGTACGTTCAATTAAAGGCTTAGAGAATGCCCATATTTTGCGCCCAGGCTATGCCATTGAGTATGACTACTATGATCCGCGCGGATTAAAAAGCACTTTAGAAACCAAGGCAGTGCAAGGCTTGTTCTTTGCTGGGCAAATCAATGGCACCACAGGGTATGAAGAAGCCGCTGCGCAAGGCTTGTTAGCTGGTGCAAATGCCGCCTTGTATGCCAATGAGCAGGAAGGTTGGTGCCCAAGCCGAGATCAAGCCTATATGGGCGTGTTGGTGGATGATTTAATCACCAATGGCGTGAGCGAGCCCTACCGCATGTTTACAAGCCGCGCCGAGTATCGTTTGCAGCTGCGTGAAGACAATGCTGATATGCGTCTCACAGAGATGGGCCGTCAATTAGGCTTGGTGGATGATGTGCGTTGGGAAGCGTTTAGTCGTAAACAAGAAGCGATTGCCAAAGAGCAAGAACGATTAAAGCGCAGTTTTGTGCGCCCAGAAACCTTGCCGCCAGAAGACGCCTTGCGTGTGTTGGGCAAGGCGATAGATCACGAATACTCGCTTTTTGAATTATTGCGTCGTCCAGATGTGAGTTATGAAGCTTTATTAAGTTTGCCGCTAGCTAATGCAGATAACGCACCCTCAAGCCTAGAAGCCATGGGCGACATGGCCGACCAAGTACGTGAGCAAGTAGAGATTGCTGCAAAATATCAAGGCTATATAGACCGCCAAGCAGAAGAAATTGAGCGCCAACGCGCCAGTGAGAACACTCGACTGCCAGTCGATATTGATTACAAAGAGGTGCAAGGCTTATCTATAGAGGCGATGCAAAAATTACAATTGCATAAACCTGAAACCCTAGGCCAAGCAAGCAGAATATCTGGAATTACCCCAGCTGCGGTGTCGCTTCTATTGGTATACATTAAGCGTAAAGCTAAAAATAAAGCTGCAGAAAAAGTGGCATGAGTCAACGAGACTTATTAGAAGCAGGCTTAACGCAGGCAGGTATTGTGCTATCAGCCAACACAGTACAAACTTTGTTGGATTACCTGGCCTTAATACAAAAGTGGAACAAAGTACACAACCTAACGGCAGTGCGTGACCCCAATGAAATGGTGACGCTACACCTATTAGATAGTTTAGTAGTGTTGCCACATATTAACGGAAAACGTCTGTTAGATGTGGGGAGTGGCGCGGGTTTGCCAGGCATTGTATTGGCGATATGTAAACCAGAACTGCAGGTGACAACGATAGATTCAGTTACAAAAAAAGCCAGTTTTATGCGCCAAGCAAAAGCCGAGTTAGGATTAAAAAATTTAGAAGTGGTGGGTGGCCGAGTGGAACAATTTAAGCCAACAGAACCTTATGATTTGGTAATTTCACGAGCGTTTTCCGACCTCAATTTATTTTTAAGTTTAACCCGACATTTAATAGCAAACAACGGAACATGGCTGGCAATGAAGGGCGTATTTCCGCATGAAGAGTTGGCACAAATAAACGTTAAACCTTCGCAAGTATTGGCGTTAAATGTCCCCAACTTGGCTGCACAAAGACATTTGGTTTTTTTAGAAAATAAGGGTGCGCAATAATGCGTATATTGGCCATTACGAATCAAAAAGGTGGGGTAGGTAAAACCACAACATGCGTTAACTTGGCAGCTAGTTTGGCGGCTACCAAGCGCCGAGTATTGCTCATTGATTTAGACCCACAAGGCAATGCCACCACTGGAAGTGGTATTGAAAAATCTACCCTCAAAAAAACCATTTATCATGTGCTGATTGAAAAATGCACTTTAAAAGAGGCCAT
>CAYXGE010000065.1:0-4557 GCA_964464435.1 uncultured Methylophilaceae bacterium | reverse complement strand
TACTATGCGCTAGAAGGTTTGTCAGATTTAGTTAACACCATAAAAAAAGTACGTGCGCATTTAAACCCAACCCTAGAAATAGAGGGCTTGCTACGCACCATGTTTGATAATCGCAATATGCTGGCGCAACAAGTGTCGCATGAAATTGCGCAACACTTTGGTGATAAAGTTTATCGCACTGTCATTCCTCGCAATATTCGTTTGGCAGAAGCACCAAGTTTTGGCCTGCCTGCTCTATTGCATGATAAAACCTCAAAAGGCGCCAAAGCCTATTTGGCACTCGCAGGTGAGATGATTAACCGCGCATCAGCTAAATAAAAACACGCATCAAATAAACATGGGAGCAAACACATGGTAAAAGGAAAAGGCCTAGGACGAGGGCTAGACTCACTTCTCGCTGGTGACATGGGTAGCGTGGGCGAGGCAGATGCATTGCGCATGATTAAAGTTACCGATTTGCGTCCAGGCAAATACCAGCCACGCTCTTATATGGATGCGGAATCACTTTCACAATTAGCTGACTCCATTAAATCACAAGGCATCATGCAACCCATTTTGGTGCGTATGATTTCCAACCAACAAGATGCAGAAGCGCATTACGAAATCATTGCGGGTGAGCGTCGTTGGCGAGCTTCACAGATGGCTGGCTTAAAAGAAGTGCCAGTGCTGGTGCGCGATATCGCTGATGAGGCGGCTTTGGCTATGGCGCTCATTGAGAACATTCAACGTGAGAATTTAAACCCACTTGAAGAAGCGTTGGGCATCAAGCGCTTGATTGATGAATTTGCCATGACTCACGAAAAAGCTGCTGCCGCTGTTGGCCGTTCACGCACGGCAGTCACCAATCTATTACGCTTGCTTAGCTTGTCTGACCCAGTGCAGGACATGCTCATGCAAGGCAAAATTGATATGGGGCACGCAAGAGCGCTGATTGGCCTAGATGCCGCAAAACAAACCATGCTCGCGCAAAAAATTGCACTTGATAATCTATCTGTACGAGAAGTTGAGCATTTGGTTAAACAACAGGCGCCACATACAAAAACCACTAATAAAACGGTTTCTAACGATAAAGACGTACAACGAATAGAAGAGGCGCTTGCAGACAAATTAGGGGCTAGCGTACAGATACAAGCTAAAGCTAATGGTGCTGGTTCACTTAAAATTCACTATGCCAGCTTAGACCAGTTAGACGAAATTATTGCTAAATTAAGTAGATAAGCGTTGTTAAGCTTGACTAAATGAGCGATTCAATTCAAAATCTCGCTCTTTGCTAGTTAAGCATTTGCGTATCACTAAAAAAGTAATAGAAATTACAGAATAAGATGCAGAATTCAGACACCACTGTAGTTTCTAGCCAAATTTTTAGCAAAATGTTGCGCTGGCAAGCTTCAGTAACATTAATCACTGTTCTACTCGCGTTTATTGTTGCAGGCCAACATGCTGCTATATCAGCTTTGTTGGGTGGCGTCGCTGTGATTGCAGGCGCATACTTGGGTGCCAAAATTGCAAGACGCGGAGAAAGCAAAACAGAGGCCTCTGCAGTATTGATTAATTTGCTTAAAGCTGAAGCAGTTAAGATTTTAGTCATCATTATAATGTTGTTTTTAAGTTTTAAAATGTATGCGCAATTAGTGCCAATGGCTTTAATTGCTGGTTTAGCGGCGGCGGCGCTATTTTCAGGTGCGGCTATGGCTAAGCTCAAAGCATCAGAAATAAAAATCTAAATTTTAAATAAACTGTTTGAACCGAATTTAAAGATAAAGAACTGAACATGTCTACAGAACACGCACAAACGACCGAACATGCATTAACCCCCTCTGGTTATATTGAACATCACCTTAGTTTTAACGCGCAGCCAGTTTCAGAAGGCGCAGGGTTTTGGACATTGCACGTAGATACTTTTGTCATGTCAGTAGCGCTTGGTTTAATTGTCATGGGTCTTGTCTGGTTGGTTGCGCGTAAAGCCACATCAGGCGTACCAAGCAAAGGTCAGGCATTTGTTGAGTTGATATTTGCATTTATTGATGACCAAGTAAAAAATATTTTCCACGGAAACCGTCATGCGTTTATAGCACCAACTGCGCTGACGGTTTTTTTATGGGTATTTGCCATGAACGCAATGGACTTTTTACCGGTTGATTGGGTAGCTGGCATTGTTTCGTTCTTTGGCGGTGAACATGCAAAATGGCGCGCTGTACCTACCTCAGACATTAATACGACATTCGCCCTTGCTTTGTCTGTATGGATTTTAATGATTTTCTTTGCTATTAAGGTCAAAGGCTTGGGTGGCTGGATTCATGAGCTGTTCTGCGCTCCATTTGGTACAAATCCTATTATTTGGCCAGCCAACTTCTTATTTAACTTGATTGAATACGTATCAAAACCACTCTCACACTCATTACGTTTGTTTGGCAATATGTATGCAGGCGAAGTGATTTTCTTATTACTTGGTTTGTGGGCCGCTACTGGTGTAACAGGCACAATTGCAGGTGCAATTTTAGGTGCTGGCTGGTCTATATTCCATATTTTAATTGTTGCGTTGCAAGCCTTCATTTTCATGATGTTGACTGTGGTTTACTTGGCCATGGCGCATGAGGGTCATTAAGGGTTTTAGTTTGATTTTGTAGTTTTATTTTAGTGTTTGATGTAGTTAATTTTTACTTGAAAGGGTAGTCATAATGGAAACAGTACAATTTTTAGCAATGATTCAAGCGTACACTGGTGTAGGCATTGGTCTTATCATCGGTTTGGGTGCTGCAGGCGCTTGTATCGGTATCGGTATTATGTGCGCAAGCTTCTTAGAAGGTGCTGCACGTCAGCCAGAAATGATTCCACAATTGCAAGGTAAAGTATTCTTGCTTTTGGGTTTGATTGACGCGTCATTCATTATTGGTGTTGGTTTGGCCATGATGTTTGCGTTTGCAAACCCATTATTAAGCGTTGTTGCTAAGTAATAGCAATTAAGATGAGGTTTAGGCATGGGCTTAAACCTAATTTAACGACTGATTAAAATGGATCAAAAATGAACATTAACTTTACACTAATCGCACAAGCTATCGCATTTGCTGTGTTGATTTGGTTCACAGTGAAATTCGTTTGGCCACCGCTACTTGTAGCGATTGAAAAACGTCAAAAAGAAATTGCTGACGGTTTGGCTGCGGCGCAAGAAGGTAAATCAGCCTTAGAGCAAGCTGCAAAAAAATCAGAAGCTTCTTTAAACGAAGCTAAACAAAAAGCCGCTGAAATCATTGGGCAAGCTGAAAAACGCGCAACGCAAATCGTAGAAGAAGCTAAAAATAATGCCAAAGCCGAAGGTGATCGCATTATTGCTGGCGCTAAAGCCGAAATTGACCAAGAAGTAAACCGTGCAAAAGAAGGTTTGCGTGCTCAAGTTTCTAGCTTAGCAGTGGCTGGCGCTGAAAAGATTTTACGTCGTGAAATTGATGCTAAAGCACACAGCGATATGTTAAACCAATTGGCAAGCGAGTTATAGGATAAACCATGGCTGAAATTTCAACCATTGCAAGGCCATACGCTGTAGCGGCTTACCGTTTAGCTAAAGAACATAAAGCTTTAGCTACTTGGTCTGAAATGTTGGGGTTTGCATCTGCTGTTGCACAAGACGCACAGATGAAAGCGCTGATTGAAGACCCAAAAATGGTGAGTGCAGATATTGAGCGTACTTTTTTAAAAGTATGTGGCGATAAGCTTAACGAATCAGGTCAAAACCTTATTAAGGTGCTGGTTGAATACGGACGTTTGTCTGTGTTGCCAGAGATTACAAGTGCTTTTGAAGCCTTGAAAGCAGCCGACGAAGGTGTGTTAGAAGCACATATCGTGACCGCAGTTAAAGCAAAAGACGCAGAAATTAAAAAGCTCGTAAAAAGCTTGGAAGCCAAATTTGGCAAAAAAATTGAAGCCAGCGTTAGCGTTGATCCAGAAATTATTGGTGGCGTAAAAGTATTGGTTGGCGACACCGTGATTGATGCTTCAGTCCACGGTCAGTTACAAAATTTAGCCTATACGCTTAAGGCGTAAGAAAACGTCTCAGGAGACAAACATGCAGTTATCTACATCAGAAATTAGTGAACTGATTAAAAGCCGTTTAGAGAACTTCTCTACAAGTGCTGAAGCGCGTACACAAGGTACCGTGATTTCAGTAACCGACGGTATCGTTCGTATTCATGGCCTTTCAAACGTAATGTCAGGCGAAATGATTGAGTTCCCAGGCAACACTTTTGGTTTGGCGCTTAACTTAGAGCGTGATTCTGTGGGTGCGGTGGTTTTGGGTGATTATGAGCATATTACAGAAGGTGACACTGCTAAGTGTACTGGCCGTATTTTGGAAGTGCCGGTTGGCCCAGAATTGATTGGTCGTGTAGTGAACGCACTCGGCGCACCCATTGACGGCAAAGGTCCTGTCAATGCAAAAATGACTGACAAGATTGAAAAAGTTGCACCAGGTGTGATTGCACGTAAATCAGTTTCACAACCTGTACAAACTGGTTTGAAATCTATTGACTCTATGGTGCCAGTAGGCCGTGGTCAACGTGAGTT
>CAYXGE010000064.1:0-10368 GCA_964464435.1 uncultured Methylophilaceae bacterium | reverse complement strand
TGGACTTGCCGTGCACCGTTGGGGCGGTAAAGCTAAAGAAGCAGGTATTACTTTTTTTATCCTCACCCCTGCCCCGTATGTAGATGCTTCCGCCTCAGCAGGCTTCAGAAGCCGTGGACAACGTATCATGGTAGGTGCTATTGGCATGATGATAGAGCTATTAATTGCGGCGTTTGCGCTGGCCATTTGGTTTAGTACACAATCTGGTTTGGTACATGATTTAGCTTTTGTGGTGATGTTTATTTGTGGGGTTTCATCTATCCTGTTTAATGGCAACCCACTGCTACGTTTTGATGCCTATTATATTTTATGTGACACTTTCGATTTACCTAACCTTGCGGCAAGAAGTAAGACATTTTGGTCTCAAGGCATTTCAAATCTCATCTTAGGTAAATTCAAATGGTCTAGCATGACCATGGCAAAAGGTGAAGAAAAATGGCTGTGGCTATACGCACCATTATCTCTGCTGTATTCCTTAATGTTGATGAGTTATATCGTTTTTTGGGTAGGCGAACAATCGCTCATTTTAGGTTGCATTATTGCTGCATTAGTAGTGTTTAGCTTATTAATTAAACCCATCTACCTACTAGTTTCACAAATCTTATCGAGCGCGCCCACCATGGCACTTAAATCGCGCACAAAAATGGTATTGTCTGGCTTAACGATATTGGCGTTTATTATTTTATTTGTTCTGCCAGTGCCTATGCACACAACTGCTCAGGGAGTGGTATGGGTGCCAGAACAAGCACAAATTAGAGCAAAATCTGATGGCTTTATTCACACTATGCATGTACAAGATGGCGAATTTGTTCAGCCCAACCAAGTGCTCATCACCTTGCAAGACCCCAAACTCATGACCGAGCGCGAGCGCTTACAAAGCCAATTGGCCGGGCTTGAAGTTGCCCAATATCAGGCATTGTTACAAAACCCGAGCGAAGCAAATAAAATTAATATGCAGATGGAAAAAAATCAGGCGGAAATAGCGAGTATTGATGAAAAAATTGCGGGCTTACAAATCATCAGCCATAGTGCTGGTCAGTTTGTGATGCCATACCAACAAGATTTTATGGAGACTTTTGTTAAAAAGGGCAAAGTGCTTGCCTATGTGCTAGACCAATCTCATATTAAATTACGGGTTGCTATTGAAGAATCTGCCATTGCTTTAGTACGACATCATCCCCAGCATATTGAGGTGCGCTTGGCTGATAACCCAGCACAAGTGATGAGCGCAAGCTTAATTCAAGACACCCCCGCAGCAACGCGCACTTTGCCCAGCGCGGCCATGGGTGACAAAGGTGGTGGTCATTACGTGACAGACCCAACTGATAGTGAGGGGTTAACAACAGTCACGCCTATTAATGTGATGGATTTACGTTTAAGCAATACCAAGCTAGAGCGTGTAGGCACGCGCGCTATGGTGCGTTTTGATTTAGGTAAAGCGCCTATTGCAACGCAATTATTTAGACATACCAAGCAATTATTTTTACGTTACTTTAACCCTGTTAGTTAGTCTATTAATTTAAATTTTATCATCAATAATCATCATGCAATATGGCAAACATTTCGCGTAAGCCGCGCATTACCGCCCCCGGCTTAGCGCTTGGCAGTTACCCAGAAAAGCCGGCAAAGGCTGAACATCTCTTTGACAACTTGCATCATCTAATCAACCAACCCTTGGTTTACTTTGGCTATTTACGCGCCTCACACTTTCATACATTTATACAAACACTCAATACATTATTCACGCAATACTCAGTTTTAAGCCAAGCGCAGCTAGACCAACAATTGCATCAACTACGCGCAAACTTTTCTATGCAAGGGCTAACGGAACCATTAATTACAGAGAGTTTTGCCTTGGTAAAAGTAGCGTGTCAGCGGCATTTAGGTGTTGCCCCATATGACACGCAATTGCTGGCAGCACGCATCATGTTTGATGGTCATCTTGCAGAAATGGCAACGGGTGAAGGCAAAACACTTGCCACCGCCATCAGCGCTTCTGTTGCCGCACTGACTGGTTCACCTGTGCATGTGATTACTGCCAACGACTATTTAGTGCGCAGAGATGCCGAGCAATTACGACCTCTATACCAAGCCTTAGGTTTGAGCGTGGGCACGATTATCCAAGCGAATGATAGCCATACGCGTAAACAAGCGTATGAAAAAAGCATCACTTATGTGACTGCCAAAGAACTGGTATTTGATTACTTACGAGACAAAACCATCGCAGTTGAAGAAACGCCATTGTTACATCAGCACTTGGCCAAGCTTTCAGGTCAACGTTCAAAGCGCTTATTGCGAGGTCTTAATGTTGCCATGATTGATGAGGCCGATAGCATATTATTAGACGAAGCGCGTGTACCTTTGATATTGTCGCGCAGTGTTCACCAACAAGACCAACTCGCTTATCACAGCATCGCCATGGAGTTAGCGTCAAGATTAAGCATGGATCAAGATTTTGTCATAAATAGTCAGCAATTTAACGTAAGTTTAACGCCGCAAGGAAGCCAGAAAATTGACGTCTTTTGCGTCAACTTAGATCAGCTTTGGCATAACCGTATGCACCGAGAAAATACCATTTGCCAAGCATTAGCTGCTCAATATTTGTATCACAAAGATCAGCATTATTTAGTGCATCAAAATAGCGTGCATATCATTGATGAAGTCACAGGCCGCGTAGCCACTGGACGCGTGTGGTCACAAGGTTTACACCAAATGATAGAGCTCAAAGAAGGCTGCCAAACTAGCCCTGAAACCATCACCTTATCGCAAATGACCTATCAACGTTTTTTTCAACGTTATTTAAAAGTTGGCGGGATGAGTGGTACATTATATGAAGCCAGAATAGAGCTATTTAAACTTTATGGCTTACGTGTAGTAAAAGTGCCACTCAGAATACCTAGCCAACGCATTACCATGGCAAGCAGACTTTACCCTACGCAACAACAAGTATGGCAATATGTGATTCAAAAAATCAAACAATTGCAGACGCAAGGTAGACCCATACTCATTGGCACGGATTCAGTTGCAGACTCTGAACAGCTTTCACAACTATTGCACCAAGCACACATCCGCCATCAAGTACTTAATGCCCGACAAGATGAGCAAGAGGCTAGCTTGGTAGCAAACGCAGGGCAACTCAATAGTGTTACAGTATCCACCAATATGGCTGGGCGTGGCACGGATATACATTTAGATGAAGCCGCAATTCAAATGGGTGGCTTACACGTGATTTGTTGCCAACATAATGTTGCAAAACGCATAGATAGACAGCTTATTGGGCGTGCTGCTAGACAGGGCTTGCCTGGCAGTGTTGAAACGGTGCTGTCAACCGAGAAGCCAATGATGCAACAATTTTACCCAAACTTCTTATTAAAACTTGTGCCCAAAGATGGCATTTGTAAGCCTCAGTGGCTGGTCAATCTTGTGCTGCGGATACCACAACAATCAGCTGAAGCAGAGCAAGCTGCACATCGTATGCAAATGATGCAACAGGATTTACATCAAGAGCAGACCTCAAGCCATCAACACTAGTCTTTGAGACAACCAAAGTGACAGAATTTGTCAAAATTTTAACACTTTGACAAAATTTGTTAGTAAATCATCATAATTAAAATGTAATCATTAATATAAACTGTTGTTTTATATTGATTTTCAATATGGCATACATTATGCTGTTATTGTATGTGATGCCATATTAAATGTTGGGGGTGCATCTTTTAGTAAACAATGGATAAATGTTCAAGTTTTATGTGCATTAACCGATAAAGTAATAGAAAAAAATAACAAAGCGATACATTATTTTATAAAAAAATGCGGTATGTCAGATGTTGAATTTGAGAAAAAGACACTGAAAAATTATAAGTATGAAATCAAGAAATCTCTGGGGTAGTTTAATGTTAGCAAGTGCGCTGTTGTATAATCAGCATGCCTTTGCTGCGCAGCCCCTTGGCTGTTTGATTGAACCTGACAGCATTGCAGAAGTGGGCAGTCAGGTAATCGGCATAGCTGATAGCATTCATGTTGAACGTGGCGATGTTGTAAAAAAAGGACAGGTTCTTGCCACTTTACGTTCTGATGTAGAGCGTGCCTCAGTTAATGTGGCCAATACACGTAGTGATGCTATTGCTGAAGTGCGCTCCGCTGAAGCCAATCTTAAATTAGCGCAAGCCACTGAAAAACGACAAGAATATTTGCTACAGAAAAAATTCGTCTCCCAACAGGCAGTAGATAAAGCGATTGCTGAAACTGCAATCGCTAAAGAAAAACTAGCATTGGCTAAAGAGCAACTTAAAATCAATCATGGTGAGCTCACCTTAGCACAAGCGCAACTTGGGCAACGTGCTATACGCTCTCCAATTGATGGCATTATAGCAGACCGCTATATTTGGCCTGGTGAACGTGTTGAAGATAAGCCGTTGTTTCGTGTCGCAAAAATTCACCCTCTTCGAGTTGAAATCGTCATGCCAGCCGCACTATTTGGTACGGTGGCTAAAGACAGTATGATTCAGGTCATGCCACAACTACCTAATTCAACTGCGCTACAGGCTAAAGTCATTTTGGTAGACAAGTTAATTGATGGCGCGAGTAATACGTTTAGAGTTAGAGCGCAAATTCCAAATGAAGATTTAGCGATTCCTTCAGGGTTACGATGCAAAGTTGAATTACCAAAACAAACAGAATTAAACTCGACACATCTACCTTCAAAAGAATCAAACCTTAATAAGGTGTTTACCATGGAAAAGCAGTTAGGTCAGATTAAACCAACAACAGCTCCAACTAAAAAACCAATGCCTTAATATAGCATAACTTCAATAATGGCTAACTCCGCTACTATTCCAAGAATCAAACCCCAGTTCGAGGAACTAGAACCCAGAATCCTCTACTCTGCTGACGCCGCAGGTCTACTTGCGAATAGTGCGATTAATCCGTCAGCTGAAGTACGCCTGCTAGATTTTTCTGATGAGTCGCAAGATACCACAACACAACGCAACCAAGCACCTACTGAAATTGTATTTATAGATACACGCGTTGATGACTATCAAACCTTGCTAGATGACATTCAAACGCAAGCTAAACAAGGTCGCCAACTTGAAGTGGTGTTACTTGACCAATCAAAAGATGGTGTCGCGCAAATTCAAGCCTACTTAGAAAATAAAGCTAATATTAATGCCATTCATTTGATTGGTGAAGGCACACAAGCAGAAATGCATCTTGGTAGTAGTTATCTGACTGCTGATTCAATTCATAATCAGTATGCTGATGCCCTCAAACAAATCGGCAATCACTTGAGTGAGGATGCTGATATTCTCATTTACGGATGTAATTTTGCGGCAGGTGAACAAGGTGCAACATTAGCAGCCGATATTGCCAATTTAACAGGGGCTGACGTTGCTGCTAGTACAGACCGCACAGGTCATACTCAATCATTTGCAGATTGGGATTTAGAGTTTAACTACGGCGTAATTAGTACCGATGTGGTGATATCAAGTTATGGACAACAAAACTGGTTTGGCGCATTAGCCACCTTTACTGTCACCAATACTAATGATGCAGGCGCAGGTTCTTTACGCCAAGCGATTATTGATGCAAACGCCTCATTAGGGGCGGATGATATCGTCTTTACATTTTCAGGTACCATAAATCTATCAACTATATTACCCACCATTACAGACAGGATAAATCTCAATGGTGGAATCGTCAGTGGCAGTCCACAAATTGTATTAAATGGCGGTTCAACAATCACTGAAGGACTCAGACTATTTACAGGCAGCAGTGGAAGTAATATTTCAGGTTTTATTGTTCAAAATTTTACTCAAAATGGAATAAGTATTTCTAATAGCCACAACAATACAATTAGTGGCAATTGGATAGGCTTGAATTTAGCCGGTGACGCAGCGGCCAGAAATTCAGTTGGCGTTTATATTTTTAATAGTAATAACAATATGATAGGAGGCACCACGGCCGTTTCTAAAAATGTTATTTCTGGTAACCAAATAGGAATTTTTATTGAAACAGACAACAGTACGAGTATTCAGAACCAAATCCAAGGGAATTGGATAGGGGTTAACGCCACTGGCACTGGTGTCGTAGGTAACTCGCAGAGTGGCATTCTGATTTTTGAGTCCAACAACACACAGATTGGAGGCACCAATCTAAATCAAGGCAATATCATTGCTGGTAACGCTTTTAATGGGATTGAAATAGGCAACAACGCCAATAATCTCAAAATTCAAGGCAATTATATTGGCACTGATAGCACAGGTACTCAAGACTGGGGGAATTCACTGAGTGGCATATATATCTACGGCTCTGGCAATACGCTTATTGGTGGTACATCTGCTGGTGCAGGAAATGTGGTGGCATTTAATGGCAAAGGTGGAACGTTCACACAAGGTATCTCTGTTGCCTCAACTGGAAACAATGTCAATATTCTAGGTAATAGTATTTATAGCAATGTTGGCATAGGCATAGACTTAGGCGACAACAATATAGTGGATTTGAATGACGCTGGCGATGCTGATGCTGGGGCTAATAATTTACAAAATTTTCCTGTTCTCAACTCTGCAACATCTCAAAATAATGCTACGCGAATTATAGGCTCAATTAATTCAACCGCTAACACAAGGTTTCGTATTGAATTTTTTGCAAACCCAGCAGGCAGTGAAGATAGCTCAGGCTTTGGTGAAGGCAAAAGATATTTAGGTTTTACAGAAGTAGTAACGGATGGTGCAGGCAATGCAAACTTTGATACCACGATTGCAGGCTTAACACTCGAAATTGGTAGCAGAGTAACAGCAACAGCTACCCTAAAAACGGCCTCTAATACTTTTACCAACACTTCTGAGTTTGCTCAAAATATCATCGTCACCAAAATCAATTCAGCGCCAACTTTTCAATCTGGCACTGGCTTTGTAACGACAGCGATAGGCAGTAATGATGATTGGGTACGTGATGTTATCTTGCAACAAGATGGCAAAATTCTTGCCGCTGGCTACTACAATAGTGGCACAATCGATGAGTTTACTGTCGTACGTTACAACGTCGATGGCACATTAGACACTACCTTTGGTGTTAATGGTATCGCGTCTATCACAGGCAGTTTATTTAGCAATCAAATATACGCTATTAGCCTACAACAAGATGGCAAAATTGTAGTAGCAGGTACTGCGTTAGTCGGCTCCAACCATGAGTTTGCAGTAGCAAGACTAAATAGCAATGGCTCATTCGATACCAGCTTTGATGCTGATGGCTATATTTACGTTAATGTGGGTACTGCCTCAATTGGCGCAGTAAAAACAGTTGCAATTCAATCTGACGGCAAGATTGTGATTGGTGGAACCGCTAATAATCAATTTACCCTATTACGTTTCAATACTAACGGAAGCGTTGATGGCACATTTGGGGTTGGTGGCATCGTTAGGACAGATGTAGGTACAGGTACTGATACGCTTAATAGTATCGTTGTATTAAGTGATGACAGAATCCTTGCGGCGGGTTCAACAAACAATGATTTTGCAGTAGTTAAATACAACGCTAATGGCAATATCGATACCAGCTTTGGCACTAATGGAATCACCATCACTCCTGTCACAGCTGGCCAAGACTTTGTCTCAAAAATTGTTTTATTAGCTGATGGTAGCTTTCTAATTGGTGGCTATGGTGGCATTGGTGTATTACCAACGAGCCATGACTTTATTATTGCAAAATACCTAAGCAACGGTACCTTAGATACAACCTTTGGATCAGCAGGTGTTGTCACTACTGCGCTAAGCAACGGTTTTGATCTTCTGCTTGATTTAAAGGTACAAGCGGATGGAAAAATTGTTGCAGTGGGAAGTGACAGCAGCAATTCGGCTGTTGTAGTTCGTTACAACCAAAATGGTAGCCTAGATACTAGTTTTAGTGGTGACGGCATCGCAAACTACACACAAGGCAATAATATAGGTGCAAGTGCAGTAGCCCTTCGTCCTGATGGCAGAATTATTTTATCCATTTTTGCTACCAATACTAACCGAGATTTTGGCATAATTTCTGTCAACACAGATGCAACATTAGATGCTAGTTTTGGCACAAAAACAAACTCTCTAGGGCAAACCGTCAGTTTCACTGAAAATGGTGTACCAGTGATTTTAGATGCAGATGTGCAAATTTTTGATAATGAACTTTCAATCAACAATAATTTTAATGGTGCCACGCTTACGTTAAGCCGCAATGGTGGTGCTAATACAGATGATGTTCTGGCATTTGACGGTACCATCGTCACCACGAGTGGAGCAAACCTGTTTGTAAATGGCGTTCAAATAGGTACCTATGTGTTTACTGGCGGTGCAATGACTATCAGCTTTACGTCAAATGCTACCAACTCGCGCGTCAATACGATGATGCGCAATATTGTTTATGCCAACAACTCTGACACACCACCACCTTCAATACAAATGAACTGGACATTTAGTGATGGCAACTCAGGCGCTCAAGGCTCTGGCGGCGCACTAATAGCATCAGGTAGTTCTACAGTAAATATTACATCTAGCAATGATGCCCCTAGAAATCTTTACGCCACACCAAATGTAGTAGCCTCAAATATACTTGGCTACTACAGTTTTAACTCCACTGGCACCATTGCCAATGATGAGTCTGGCAATGCTAGCCCAATTACATTTTTTGGAGCACCTACTTTAACCCCAGGTCCAACAGGTGGCCAAGCGCTTAATCTAGAGGGTGGGCAATATGGTAACTTAGCTAGTATAACTACTGGTGGGGCAATGACAATTGCTGCATGGGTAAGGTTTGATACCACTGGCAATTGGGAAAGGGTCATCGACCTTGGCCAAACTGGTGCAGCTGGCTTAGGCAATATTGTCATCAGTAGGTTAGCCAACACCAATGACTTGAATTTCACAATTGAGAAACAAGGCTTTTACACAAACAGAGCTATTGCAACAGGTGTTATAAATAACGGGACTTGGATGCATGTAGCCGCAACAGTAGATAATACTGGGCAAATGTCATTGTATGTTAATGGCAGTTTAGCTGGGTCATTAGCTGGGGTAGCCCCAGATGTTGGTGTACGTACCAATGGCTTTATTGGTAGATCAAATTTTGGTGGTGACTCAGCTTTTGACGGTGCAATCGATGATTTAGTGATTATTAATGGCGCAATGTCGGCTAATGCAATTGCTAGTTTAGCAAGTCAAAATAATATTTTTACGGTGAATGAAAACGCACCTAATGGCACTGTGATTGGCACTGTAATGGCAAATGACCCTGATGTTGCCGACACTCGTTCATATGCTTTAATTGCAGATGCTGCAGGAAGATTTGCCATTAACCCAACGACTGGGCAAATTACCGTTGCTAATAGTAGTTTATTAGACTTTGAAACAAATAGTTCGCATACAATTACTGTGCAAGTGACAGACTCACTTGGCGCAACTTATTCCGAATCCTACATAGTAAGCTTATCAAACGTTACAGAAGCCCCCTCTGCTACTAACCTAAGCGCTCCAGAAACTTACACAGAAGATACGGCACTCAATCTTACAGATATTGTCATAACCAGGGGTGATAGTGCTACGGTGTCCGTGACACTTACCTTATCAAATCCTGCGGCTGGTAATCTAAACACTGGTACATCTGGCGCCGTAACCTCAACTTATAATGCAGGCACTGGTGTATGGACTGCGACTGGGACTATTGCTGATATTAATACATTACTTTCAAACTTAACATTTAACCCCGCAACAAATTTTAATGGTAATTTTAATATTACTACTAGTGTTGCTGATGGGGTTTTACCACCAGTTACTGGTTCAAAAACGTTTACCGGAACTGCCGTGAATGATGCGCCAATATTCATTGGGCTAGATAATAACCCCACCTTTGTTGAAGGCGGTCCGCCTGTTATATTAGATAACAACGTCATCTTTTCAGATGTTGATCTAGAGGCAGGTGTTGATAGTTATAATGGTATAGACCTCATTTTAAGACGTAGTGGTGGTGCAAATGCAGATGATATATTTTCAGCAACAGGAAATCTTTCAGCTCTCACCGCAGGGGCCAATTTAGTGTTAAATGGCATCACCGTTGGTACAGTATTAGCTAATTCAGCAGGCACGCTGGTGATAGAGTTCAGTAACAACCCTACAACCGCTCAAGTAAATGAAGTACTGCAATCTATTGCATATAGCAATATTAGTAATACACCTCCGACCACGGTGCAAATTGATTGGAACATGGAAGATAGTAACCTTGGCTCACAAGGCACTGGTGGCAATCAGTTTGCTAATGGCAGCACAATTGTTAACATTACATCAACCAATGATGCACCTGCACTCACAGGGGCGCAAGCAAGCTTAGCCAATGGCACAG
>CAYXGE010000063.1:0-10639 GCA_964464435.1 uncultured Methylophilaceae bacterium | reverse complement strand
CTTGAGATTTGCTGATAACTTGTTCATTGGTTTTAGTTGGTTCAACTTTTTTTGCTACTTCAGAGGTGTCTGATTTTGTTACGATAGCGTCGGTTATTTCTCTCTTGTTCTCGGTATTGGTATTGTTACTTGGCTGCTCGTTTTTAACATCAACCAGCAATGGCTGAGAGGTTCTGTTATCAGATACTGAAGCGGTTGCAAATAAATCAACGTCATCTAGTTTTTGCACATACCAACCATTTTTCTCTAAACATTGATCAATATTCGATTCATTAGCATATTTACAGGCTTGTTTAGTCTGCTCTAAATCTCTAATACTAGCGCCACGTTTGTAGGTAAACTCACCACATCCCACCACTAAAAAAACTACGACTACATAAAGATAGTTTTTTGAAAAGTACATCATACATATCACCTCGAAATATTTATGTTTCGTAAATTAGCACATTTCATATCAAAAACGTTTTTATTCTAACTACGCAATTTGACGTATTTCTAAGTAATACACATCGCTCTATTCTTGCACCACGACAAATACATTCAATTTATTTTTATTTGAGTGTAGCTGCCAAATGATTTCAATTTTATTTAAGTGATGACTAATTAAGGAGCGGCGAGATGAAGATGAATTTGAAAAAGCACGTTTTGCTAACGGCACTGGTAGCAAGTTGCTTTGCAACAACTGCAAATGCAGGGGGCACCATTACGTTTGGAGAAGACCAATCAATCAGTGTTGGTTTTGGGTTTATTTCAAGCTACAGCTCAGTTGAGGATGCTGCTGACGATGGAGGTCGCTCTAGCGATTTTAATTTAAACAGTGCACGTTTATATTTATCAGGCTCAATGAATAAGTATATCAAAGGTATGCTTAATACTGAACGTTCAGGTGGCGGTGAAGGTAATTGGGAAGTAATTGATGCCAACGTTCAATTTCAACTAACCCCAGAAGTTGCCATTTGGGCAGGCCGTTTCTTATCACCAAGTGACCGTGCAAATATGGCAGGTCCTTATTATTCATCTGGTGGCGGAGGCGGTTACTGGGCAAACGTAGCATCACGCTACGGATGGAATGGTGGTGTAATTGGTCGTGACGAAGGTGTAGCACTAGTCACAAGTTTTATGGAAGACCATTTAGCACTTTCTTTTGGTGCTTTTGAAGGTAACAACATATTTAGATTTAGTGGTCCAGGCGGCACAAGGTTAGATCAACGTGAAGGAAGTGCCGCAGCTAGAGCACTAGGTGTAGATGATTCCTTAATGTATGCAGGTCGTGTGCAATATGCCTTCTGGGACGCCGAGCCAGGTTATTACGGAACAGGCAATTATTTTGGAGCTAAAGACATTTTAACAATAGGTGTTGCTGGTAGACAGAAATCTGATGGTGCAGTTTCTTTAACGGCTAAAGGTGACTACAGCTCATACAACGTTGATTTTTTACTAGAGAAAAAAGATGTTGGTCCGGGCACACTATCTCTAGAAGCTGCTTATTACGATTATGACACTGATGAAGTGTTTTTAGGTGAAGAAGGCGATGCCTACTATGTTGGGGCAGGCTATTTATTTAACTCACAAGTCGGCTGGGGTAAATTCATGCCATTTGTGCGCTACCAAGAGTTTGATGCGGATAACAATATCAAAACTGAGCGTACTGATCTGGGTGTTAACTATGTAATTGCTCCATACAACGCGCTAATTTCTGCGGAATACCAAAAAACTGATGTAACAAATGCAAGTGATACCGATGCGTTTTTGGTTTCGCTTCAAATGCAGTTTTAATCGGGTTTGTAGTTAATTCTTCCAATTAATGTCTAGGAGGTGGTGAAATGAAAACAGTAGTTAAACTGGATTTTAGTAAAAAGCCATGGGAACAAGACGGTCAGATTCATAACCGTTGGCATCCTGATATTCCAATGATCGCTATGGTTAAGCCTGGTGATGAGTTCCGTGTGGAGTGTATGGATTGGACAGGTGGACAAATTGGCAACAATGACAGTGCCAATGACGTTCGCGATGTCGATTTGACACAAGTGCATTACCTAAGTGGTCCTATTGGTGTAGAAGGGGCAGAGCCGGGAGATTTACTCGTTGTTGATATCTTAGATGTAGGTACGTTTGAAGATCAACAATGGGGCTTTAACGGCATTTTCGCCAAAGAAAATGGTGGCGGCTTTTTAGTTGACCATTATCCAGAAGCGAGAAAATCGATTTGGGATTTTCATGGCATTTATACCACTTCTCGTCATGTGCCGAATGTTAAATTTGCAGGCATTATGCATCCAGGCTTAATTGGATGTTTGCCTTCAAAAGAGCTTTTGGAAAAATGGAACACTCGTGAAGCTGAATTGATAGCCACTGACCCAGATCGTGTTCCAGCACTTGCTTTACCACCTAACCCACAATCTGCAGTCGTAGGTAAATTGACGGGTGATGCAGCTAAAAAGGCTGCTGCAGAGGGTGCGCGTACTGTACCACCGCGTGATCATGGTGGTAACTGCGACATTAAAAATTTGACCAAGGGTTCTAAAGTCTATTTCCCTGTCTATGTAAAAGGTGGTGGTCTGTCTATGGGTGATCTGCACTTTTCACAAGGCGATGGTGAAATCACTTTCTGTGGCGCGATTGAAATGGCGGGCTACCTTGACCTAAAAGTAAGTTTGATTAAAGAAGGTGTGAAGAAATACGGCATTAAAAACCCAATCTTCCAACCTAGCGTACTTACTCCTACTTATCGTGATTATATTATTTTTGAAGGTATTTCAGTGGATGAACAAGGTAAGCAACATTACCTTGATGTGCATGTGGCTTATCGTCAAGCCTGCTTGAATGCGATTGAATACCTTAAGAAATTTGGTTATAGCGGCGCGCAAGCTTTGTCAATTCTTGGTACAGCACCTGTTGAAGGACATATCAGCGGTATTGTTGATATTCCTAATGCATGTGCAACTTTATGGGTACCAAGTGAAATATTTGACTTTGATATCAAGCCAAATGCTGACGGACCAAAGGTCATGGTTAAGCAAGGTATTGATACCGCAGTAGCAAGTTAAGGAGTGTGCCATGCCAGTTTATGAATATGAATGTGATGCCTGCGGCGTATTTTCTGCCTTAAGAAAAATGAGTGAGTCTAGCTTCCCAGCTTGTTGTCCTGAGTGTGAAGCTGAAAGTCCACGCATTATGTCAGCACCCCAATTGGCGGTGTTAGGGAAAATGCAACGCGAAGCCCATGAACGCAATGAGAAATCAGCGCATGAGCCAAGAGTAGCAAAACGTTCTAGTTGTGGCTGTACTGGCGCACATACCTGCAAGACAACAACTAAGGTTAACCCAGATACTGGTAAAGCAGCGTTACAAATGCAAACCAAAAAGACGGCAAGACCTTGGATGTTGGCTCATTAATTTTTTAGTTGTTTATTTTTTTATTTTTTTGATTAGGAGACACAGCAATGAGTACCTTAAATAGACGTAGCTTTATAAAAGCTGGCGGTGCGCTAGCAGGCGCTCTGTTAGCAGCTGGCATTATTTCTAGCCATGCATTAGCAGCAGATTATCCAACTGCTAAAGTAAATACTACTGGTTTAGCCGTAACTGACACAGAAGTAACAGTAGGTATTTTGCACTCAGCCACTGGCACGATGGCGATTAGTGAAACAGGTTCTATTCAAGCTGAAAAATTAGCGATTGAGCAAATTAATGCTATGGGTGGTGTTTTGGGTCGCAAAATTAAAGTGATTCAAGAAGACGGCGCATCAGATTGGCCTACGTTTGCTGAAAAATCTAAAAAACTATTGGCATCAGACAAAGTTGCTGCAGTCATGGGTTGCTGGACATCAGCTTCTCGTAAAGCGGCTTTGCCAGTATTTGAGAAAGAAAATGGCTTATTGTTCTACCCAACATTCTATGAAGGTTTAGAGCAATCTAAAAACGTGTTCTACACTGGCCAAGAAGCAACACAACAAATTCTTGCAGGTTTAGATTGGATTGCAAAAGAGAAAAAAGCTAAATCATTCTATTTAATTGGTTCTGACTACATCTGGCCTCGTACTTCAATGAAAATTGCACGTAAACACATTGAAAAAGTACTTAAAGGTACAGTGGTTGGTGAAGAGTACATCGCTTTAGGTGATACGCAATTTGGTTCTGTAATTAACAAAATCAAACTTAAAAAACCTGACGTGATTTACGCGGCTGTTGTAGGTGGTAGTAACGTAGCATGGTTTAAGCAGCTTAATGCGGCTGGTTTAAATTCAACCAAACAAACCATGTTAACCATTTCAGTGACTGAAGATGAAGTATTAGGCATTGGTGGCGAAAACTTAGCTGGTTTCTACTCAGCGATGAAATATTTCCAATCTCAAGATAATCCTGAAAACAAGAAGTTTGTAGCAGCATTCAAAAAACGTTGGGGTGAAAAATCCGTGATTGGTGATGTGACACAAGCGGCATATCTTGGCCCATGGCTATGGAAAGCAGGTGTAGAGCGTGCTGGTAGCTTTGATGTCGATAAAGTACAAGCCGCATTACCAGGCTATGTGTTTAAAGATGCACCAGAAGGTGCGGTCACTGTCGAAGCAAACCATCACTTAACAACTAAATTGCGTATTGGTCAATGGGGTAAAGATGGTCAGGCAAAAGTGGTTTATACATCTGGCTACATCAAACCAGATCCGTTTCCAAAAGGCTACCAATAATAGTCTAGTAGTTTAGTTCAATATGCGGCAGCCGAAAGGCTAGCCGCATCTTCTGTAAGTCTGAAGTTTTTTAGTAACAATTAAGTAGGAGGCCGGTATGTTTGGTTATTCAATGGCAGATTTAGGCAATATTATGGTAATGCAGGGTTTTTCTGGCCTGAGTATGTTTACTGTGCTGCTTCTTATGGCGCTTGGCTTAGCCATTATTTTCGGGCAAATGGGTGTAATTAACATGGCCCACGGTGAGTTTATGACGATTGGTGCTTACACCACGGTGATGTTGTCGAAAGTGGCAACTACCTATGGTTTTGCCAATTATTACTTTGTCTTTGCCATACTCTTGGCATTCATCTTAGCCTTTGCATTAGGTTATTTTGTTGAATTTATTATGATACGGCATCTTTACAGGCGACCCCTAGATACCTTATTAGCAACATGGGGTCTTAGTTTAGTCATGCAACAGTCATTCCGTTCCTCATTTGGGGCAAAAGAAGTGAGTGCTGATTTGCCAGATTGGATGTTGGGCTCGTTCAAACCCACGCCTGACATTGATATTCCAATTAACGGGGTATTTGTCATGGTATTAGCTTTGTTAGTGACTGCTGCGGTATACCTATTTATGTATAAATCACGTTGGGGCTTACGTGTACGTGCCACCGTGCAAAACCGTACCATGGCAGGCGCTGTGGGTATTAATACGGCTAAGGTTGATAGGATGACCTTTGCATTAGGTTGCGGTATTGCGGGTATCGCGGGTGCGGCGTTTACCACTATTGCCTCTACTGGCCCAACTACTGGCACACTCTACATTGTAGATAGCTTTATGGTGGTGGTGTTTGGCGGTGCAGGTAGTTTAATCGGCACTATCGCCTCAGCTTTTGGTATTGCCCAAGCGCAGTCAGTGTTGCAGTTCTTTATGACCAGTTCGATGGGTAAAGTATCAACGCTATTGGTGATTGTGGCTATTTTGATGATGAAGCCAGAGGGCTTGTTTGCATCAAAACTACGTAAATAATTGAGCGCATTATTAAGACCTATGTATTGATGATACATAGGTTTTGTAAAACGGATTTAATTTAGGAGAACTTTCATGAACGCCATGTTAAGTAAGATTGTTTCAAGCGACATTATTGGTGGTAAGCAAGGCGCGATAGGTTTGGCGGTACTCGCTGCTGTAATTTTTGTTGTGTTCCCACTAACTGTTGATATATTTAGGTTAAATCTGATAGGTAAATATCTGACATACGCTTTTGTGGCGGTAAGTTTGGTGTTGTTATGGGGTAAGGGGGGTATTTTAAGTTTAGGCCAAGGTATCTTTTTTGGTTTAGGTGGTTATGCCATGGCGATGTTCATGAAGTTAGAAGCTTCAGACCCTATTACCACTAAAATTCAAACCACACCTGGTATTCCAGACTTTATGGATTGGAATCAACTGACTGCATTGCCATGGTTTTGGGAGCCGTTCAAAAGCTTACCTTTTACCATCTTTGCCATACTGACGATACCTGCATTGTTCGCCTATATTATTGGTTACGCTATGTTTAAGCGTCGTGTGGGCGGTGTTTACTTCTCTATCATTACGCAAGCCATTGCTCTTATTTTGAGCATATTAATTGTCGGGCAACAAGGTTATACAGGTGGCGTGAATGGCATGACCGATTTAAAAACAGTACTGGGTTGGGATACTCGGACTGATACAGCGAAATACATCCTATATTTTGCCAATGGTATTTTGTTATTTGGTAGTATTTTCTTATCAAAATACATTTTAAGTAGCAAGTTTGGTATGTTGCTGTTAGCTATGCGCGATAAAGAAGAGCGTGTACGTTTTTCAGGCTATGATGTTTCCAACTTTAAAATCTTTATCTTCTGTATCGCTGCCATGATGTCTGCAATAGGTGGTGCCATGTTTACCTTGCAAGTTGGCTTTATGTCCCCCTCGTTTGTCGGTATTGTGCCATCCATTGAAATGGTAATTTTTTGCGCAGTAGGCGGTCGCATTTCCCTAATCGGCGCCGTTTACGGCACATTGCTAGTCAACTTTGGCAAAACATTCTTCTCAGAAAGTTATCCTGAATTATGGCTATTTATCATGGGCGGCATGTTTATTGCGGTAGTAATGTTCTTCCCAGATGGGTTGGCTGGTTTATGGAATAAGTATTCCAAGAAATTCAATTTTCTAAATAAATGGTTTAACAATACAGCAGATGTTGATAACACATTGAGCAGTACTACTAAAGTGTCTGAAAAGGCTGATGTCACAAAATCCAAAGATAGTGCTGAAGTGGTTAACATTAAAGGAGCAAAAGCATGAGTAATACAGACTTTGTCCTCGCAATAGAAGATTTAACCGTTTCATTTGATGGCTTTAAAGCGGTTGATAATCTCACCATGTATATTGATAAAAATGAGTTACGTGTGGTGATTGGCCCAAATGGTGCTGGCAAAACCACAGTGCTAGACTTAATTTGCGGTAAAACCAAATCGACTTCTGGTTCAATCAAGTTCATGAACAAAGAATTGACTAAACTTGCAGAACACGAAATTGTGCGTGAAGGCGTGGGGCGTAAATTTCAAACACCTTCTATTTATGAAAATTTAACGGTTTATCAAAATTTAGAGGTTTCTTACCCAAAAGGGCGCGGTGTATTTGGCAGTTTAACCTTCAAACGCACGGCTGAAGTTGAGTCACAGGTGCTTAAGATTGCAGCTGAAATTATGCTCACTGACATGCTAGACAAGGAGGCTGCTTTACTCAGCCATGGTCAAAAGCAATGGTTAGAAATAGGCATGTTGTTGATGCAAGAACCTGAATTATTGATGCTAGATGAGCCAGTAGCAGGCATGAGTGCCAAGGAACGAGATCAAACAGCCGAATTACTTAACAAGATTAGTAGTAACCGCTCTGTATTGGTGATTGAACATGATATGGAGTTTGTAAAGAAAATTGCAGATAAAGTTACTGTATTACACCAAGGAAAAATACTTGCCGAAGGTTCAATGGACCAAGTGCAAGCCAATGAAGAGGTTATTGAAGTTTATTTGGGCCATTAAGGAGACTTGATATGTTTGAAATAGAAAATCTGCAAGTAAGTTATGGCCAAAGCCAAGTGATACATGGCCTTAATTTTACTGCCCATAAGAATGAAACACTTGCGATTATGGGACGTAATGGTATGGGTAAAACCACCTTGTTTAAATCGCTGATGGGAATTTTGCCAAGCAAAGCCACCAAAGCTACGGTGGATGGCGAAAGCTTAATTGGTGCTGATGGCTATCAACGTGTGCATAAAGGCCTTGCCTATGTGCCACAAGGCCGTTGGATTTTTCCCAGCATGACAGTACAAGAAAACATTGAGACCGGTTTAGAAAAGTCTAAAACACGTGAAATTCCTGAAGATATTTATGCATTATTCCCTGTGCTTTGGGAAATGCGTAAACGTAAAGGAGGTAACCTTTCAGGTGGCCAGCAACAACAATTGGCGATTGCGCGTGCGCTTGTCACCAATCCTAAAGTGTTGTTGCTAGATGAACCTACCGAGGGTATTCAGCCATCTATCATTAAAGATATTGCCAAAGTGCTAAACGAAATTCGTAAAATGCGTGAAATCACCATTATCGTATCTGAACAGGTGCTCAGTTTTACTATGGAAGTAGCTGATCGCATTATTGTGATTGATAAAGGTAAATTTATTCACGAAGATACCCGCGATAATGTAGATGCTGCAAAAATCAAAGGCTATTTGTCTGTATAAAAATATTCTGCTTAATGAAGTTTTAAGCAAATATTTTATGGCATGATGGAGTGATGGATGACCCTGCAGCAACATTAAATAAAAGCCTACCAGCGCTCGGCCAGAAAGATGCTAAGCGCTGGCAAGCTTGTTTAAATTTAGATTTTGTAAATAAAAATGAGCGTACTTATTTAGCTAAGAACTTGCATGTTGGCCCCTTGGTGTTGCAAAAATCTTTGCATCCCGAAGGAGAGCAAGTCTGCCACGGTGTCATTGTTCATCCCCCGGGGGGTGTGGCTGGTGGTGATGAATTAACGCTTAATGTAACACTCAAAGAAAACAGCCATGCATTACTGACAACCCCTGGTGCGGGTAAGTGGTATAAAGCCAATGGTAATAAGGCAAGTCAGCATTTACAGTTTAATGTTGAACATGCGGCTTGTTTTGAGTGGTTACCTCAAGAGAATATTTTATTTGATGGGGCACAAGTTAAGTTTAGTGCTGATGTGAACTTAGCCGCAGATGCCAAATATGTTGGCTGGGAGATATTGTGTTTTGGTCGGCAAGCGCAAGATGAGCGTTGGCAAACAGGTCACTTGCACCAAGCCTTAAGCATTCGGCGAGAACAAACGCTCATTTGGAATGAGCGCACCTGCTTAAAGCCAGAACATGTGCTAATTGAGTCGATAGTGGGCTTGCATGGTAATGCAGTGTCAGCAGTTTTTATAGTTGCAGCAGGCGCAGTGCCTGCTAGTGTATTAGTGGCTTGTAGAGCAATTCAACCTAAGTTGGCACTAGACCTACAAGCAAAATACGGTTTGACTGCTTTGCCTGAAATATTTGCAGCACGCTATATAGGCCAATCTGCACAATGTGCAAGACAATATTTTGAAGCGATTTGGCAAATTTTACGGCCTTGGTATGCGGGGCGTGAATTCATAAGACCACGTATTTGGAACACATAACAATAGACTTTTTTTGGTGAGCATAATCTATGGAATTGACCCCAAGAGAAAAAGACAAACTCCTCATCTTTACTGCCGCCTTATTGGCTGAGCGTCGTAAAGCGCGTGGTTTAAAGCTGAACTATCCAGAAGCGATTGCCTTTATTTCCGCTGCAATTATGGAAGGCGCGCGGGATGGTAAAACCGTCGCTGAACTCATGAGTTATGGCGCGACCTTGCTTACGCGAGAAGATGTGATGGAGGGCATTGCGGAGATGATTCCAGATATTCAGATTGAAGCAACTTTCCCCGATGGGACTAAGCTCGTTACAGTTCATCATCCTATCCCGTAGGAGTAAATATGATTCCAGGTGAAATGAAAATTGCCAAAGGCGACATCGCACTCAACGTTGATCGTGCAACCGTGGTAATCGATGTGTCAAACAAAGGCGACCGCCCGATTCAAGTGGGTTCACACTATCATTTTTTTGAAACCAATGAAGCCTTAAGTTTTGACAGAAAAGCCGCTTACGGGTTTAGACTGAATATCGCCTCTGGCACTGCGGTGCGCTTTGAACCCGGGCAAACGCGAACCGTTGAATTAGTGGCTTTGGCGGGCGATAGAAAAGTATATGGCTTCGCAGGCAAGGTAATGGGAGCATTAAAGTGAGCGTTAAATTAGACAAACAAGCCTACGCAGAAATGTTCGGCCCGACCGTGGGCGATAAAGTGCGCTTGGCAGATACCGAGCTTTGGGTAGAAGTTGAAAAAGACTTCACCATCTATGGCGAAGAAGTTAAATTTGGCGGTGGCAAGGTCATTCGTGATGGTATGGGGCAAGGGCAGAAAGTGTCTGCTGAAGTGGCAGATACGGTGATTACCAACGCGCTGATTATTGACCATTGGGGCATCGTTAAAGCGGATATTGGCATTAAAGCTGGGTATATTTCTGCCATCGGCAAAGCGGGTAACCCTGATATTCAACCTGGGGTGACTATTGCGATTGGCGCGGGGACTGAGGTGATTGCGGGTGAAGGCATGATTATCACAGCAGGTGGTATTGATACCCATATTCACTTTATCTGCCCGCAACAAATTGAAGAGGCGCTGATGTCTGGCGTGACCACCATGGTGGGTGGCGGTACGGGGCCCGCAACGGGGACGTTTGCTACGACATGTACACCGGGGCCCTGGCATATTCACAAAATGTTGCAAGCTGCAGAAGCCTTCCCCATGAATTTGGGATTTTTAGGCAAAGGCAATGTCAGTTTGC
>CAYXGE010000062.1:0-10922 GCA_964464435.1 uncultured Methylophilaceae bacterium | reverse complement strand
TTGGTGGCTACGTATTCTGGGCTTACCACAACGCCAGAGCCTCGGCCGTTTGAGCCTCCCGGTAGTTCAGTTGTGACCATGACGATAGAATGCCCTAACTCCATAGTTTCTACCATTGAGGGTTGCGCATCGCTAGCGTTAGCAAAAGCCAAAGTCAGTGCCACAAAAAAGTATCGAGACATACGAGAGCTCCTTTAATTTTATTGTCTGACCGCTGCTAATCAAAAACGTTTTATAACTAAAAAAATGCTAAAAAGGTGAACGATAATACTTAGAGGTAAGTTTACTTAAGCTAGTTTTGTTTTATCTAACATTCTGCTTCATAATTCTAGGTTATGCCGCATTTTTAAAATAACGCGCATGACTATTCTCAAATAACGAAAGAAATACACAATGGCAAATACATTAAATACTTTAACCCAACGCTTAAGTTATATCGTGGGTGAAAACATGGCGCGTCAACTTAAAAATGACGGTTTAGAATTAGACGCAGAGTCAGTTGCGCTGGCTGTAAGTGACGTAATGGCGGGTAATGCTTCACGTTTATCTGAGGCGGATAAAAGAAGCACGGTTGAGCAAGTACAGCGTGAGAGCCAAGAGCGCCAAATGGCGGTACAAGCAGAGCAATCAGCTACAAACAAAGCAGAAGGCGCAGCGTATTTGGCTGAAAACGCTAAAAAAGAAGGGGTGGTCACCACCGCTAGCGGCTTACAATATAAAGCATTAGTAACTGGCAGCGGCGCAAAACCAACAACAAGCGATAGCGTAAAAGTACATTACAAAGGTTCTTTGATTAATGGTACGGTGTTTGATAGCTCTTATGACCGTGGCGAGCCTATTGTATTCCCAGTAACTGGGGTGATTGCTGGCTGGGTTGAAGGTTTGCAGTTGATGCACGTGGGCAGCAAATTTGAGTTAGTGATTCCTTCAGATTTAGCCTACGGCGCGCACGGTAGCGGCCCAGATATTGGCGCAGATGCTACCTTGATTTTTGAAGTTGAATTGTTGGGTATTGAGTAATATTGTAGCTAATATGCGTGGGTACTTATGCCCACGCCTTACTATTGGCGCAAATGTAAGGTTGCAAATACCAACCAGCATTAAAACATTTCCACTTCACCATGTACTTTATTTTCTTGCAATTTACCTTGTTCAATCAATTCTTCATGCTTACAGACACGATTTCTTCCTGCGTTTTTGGCGTAATAAAGCGCGGCATCAGCTCTATCAATAATATTTGACGTGGTATCAAACGGTCGTACCGCAGTATAGCCTGCACTTACTGTGACCTGCCCGACTTGTGGAAAGCTATAAGTTTGCACTTTATGTTTAAAGCGCTCTAACATTTGGTGTATTGAGTCTTCTGTTTCGCATTTAAATACACCTACAAATTCCTCCCCGCCAAACCTGAATAACAAATCGTCTTCTCTAAATGAATCCGTCACAATTCTTGAAAATAACAGCAATACTTCATCGCCCACCATATGCCCAAAGGTGTCATTCACACGTTTAAAATGGTCTATATCAAAAATGGCTAAGTAATATTGTTGTTCTGTTTCTCGTGCACGCTCATAAGCGTCAAGATTACGGTTAATCACATGGTTAATTCTGGTTTCAAAGGTTTTTCTATTAAGCAGTCCAGTAAGGGTATCGCGCTCATTATCGTTAATAAGTGCCATAAAGTTTTTGTAAATTTGCAGTAACATAAGCGTCAGCTGCTGCATTTCAACGTTTTCACTTTCTGACTGAATTGCAATCACTGCAAGCGGACGATTTTTTGCGGAGTTGAGTGGATGCATGAGTAAGGTTTTTCCGCCTTCACCATCAACACTTATCATCGCGTTATGTATTAAGCAGCGATGCAATTTTTCTTGCAAATCTGGGGCAACTTGCACTTTGCTAACAGTTCCATCATTGCCTAGCAACAAAAACTCTTGTCTGTTTTCGTTGGCAAGTTTATAGATAGTCAACTCTCCTGGTGCCGCCAAATCAAATAGCGTCTGCACCAAAGAGATTTCAAGCGAGTTGGAATCTCGCTCCGCTGTTAAGGCGATTAGCCTAGCTAATATTGAGCCTAGGGAGGGTGCGCCCATCGCCTTCGTTCCTTAATGCGTAATGTGAAAAATTGAGTGCAAAGCTGTATTCATTAAATTGCTCTATAGCAAGTGGTCGGCTAAAGTAGTAGCCTTGAAAGTCATGGCAACCATTCTCTGCCAAAAAATCACGCTGCGCTTCGGTTTCTACGCCTTCTGCAATAACGCCTAAGCCAAGGCTGCGTGCTAATGTAACTATCGTGCATGCAATCACAGCATCATTGGGGTCAGTCAGTACGTCGCGTACAAATGATTGGTCAATTTTGAGTTGGTTAAGTGGCAAACGCTTAAGGTATGACAATGATGAAAAGCCTGTACCAAAGTCATCTAACGAGAAACGCACGCCAGCCTTACGCAGTACTTCCATTTTTTCAATAATATCTTCTACATCTTGCACCAACATGCTTTCAGTCAATTCAAGCTTGAGTAATTTAGGGTTTGCGCCAGTTTTTTTCAAAATTTCTAGCACCTCACTCACAAAATCTGCTTGATGAAACTGTCTGGCACTCACGTTAATGGATAACACGATATGCGCAGTATGAGGAAGTTTTGACCAAGCGACTAATTGGTTACAACCCATTTCGAGCACTAATCGCCCCAAACGCAAGATAATGCCTGTTTCTTCTGCCAATGGAATAAATTCATTGGGTGGCACCATGCCACGTTTAGGATGTTTCCAACGCAATAAGGCTTCTGCCCCTGTAAGTTGCCCTTCAATATCAACTTGCGGTTGATAAAACAATGAAAACTCTTTGTGTTTTATACCATTGCGCATGTCGTCTGCTAATTTAACCCGCTCTTTCACCATGGTTTGCATGTCTGGATCAAAAAAGCGCATACAATTTCTACCATCATCTTTGGCTTGGTACATCGCCATATCAGCACGCTTTAATAACTCTTCAAGCGTATCTTGATGGCCATGAAATAAGGTCACACCCACACTTGAAGTACTATGGTAATCGCCATCATCTACTAAATACGGTTGGTATAATGCGTTAAGTAATTTCTTACCTACTAATTCTACTTGGGCACGTGCCTGCTCATCATCTACATCAAGATTTTCAAGCATGACTACAAACTCGTCACCCCCCAATCTCGCCACAGTATCAACATCTCGCACACTTTGTGTTAGCCGCTCAGCTACCTGCTTAAGCAAGATATCACCTTTGTCGTGCCCCAAGGTATCATTCAGCGTTTTAAAGTGATCAATATCAATAAAAAATAAGGCTCCGTGGGACTCTGCGCGTGCACTTGTTGCAAGCGCTCTTGCTAGCCTATCCATTAACAAGCGCCGATTAGGTAACGCAGTTAATGCATCATAAAACGCCAAATGTCTGATTTCATCTTCATCTTTTTTGCGTTTAGTAATATCCATATGGGTGCCCAGCAAGCGTGTTGGTACCCCTTTTTTATCATGCTCAACCGCTCTACCGTAGTGCTCAATCCAAACCCAATGACCTTTTTGATGGCGCATTCTAAATTCCACATGCATGACCGTCGTTTCAGCTTTAAAATGTCGTTCAAGCATATTAAAAAAGTGTGCTTTATCATCCATGTGAATCAGATTTTCAAAGGCTGCCATCGTTGGCTCTATTTCAGTTTTTTCATAGCCTAGCATTTCATACCAGCGTGCATTCAGCACAACTTCACCCGATGGCACATGCCAATCCCATAAACCTAAATTTGCACCTTCTAGCGCCAACTCCATACGCTGGTTTGACTGCAACAAGCAATCCGCCATGCGATCTCTAGCAATAATATTAGTAATCCATCGACCTAATAGATGAATAAAAGAAACATCTTCATCAGTCAGCTGTTGCTGATGTTCTGACATGCTCATCAATGCAATGACATAGTGCACATCAGTGGTTTCTTTTACCAACATGCCCAAATATGATTGCACACCTAGCGCTACTTCATAACAGTTGGAAACTGATGGTTGATGTTGATTGAGTTGATTAATCTGCAATACTTCGGAGTCTTGCATGTTGACCAGCAATTGATGCAAGGTCAATGACTGTGCGTGGGTATATCCTTCTTGAAACTGGAACTGTCTAGAATTGCCAACTAGTATCTGAAAATGGTCATTTTCAAGTTTACCCACCAGCGCTATATGATAGCCAAGGTAGCGCATCCCAACATTAAGCATATCCAATAAACGTGTATTTAAATGCACATGAATAGACTGTGAAGCAATATCATTTAATGCAGTAAATATTTCATGCTGATGCGCTAGCTTATCTTGCAATTGATATTGATTAGTCACATCTTCTGCGATAAGCAATACGCCTTCGATAGTCGCATTTTCATTAAATAATAAAGAATGTGTCGTTTGAAAAATACCACGATAACCATCAGGGAAAGTTAACCAAATTTCACCAGTCACCGTTTTTTTGGATTTGATAGCTTTTTTGTGAAGCGCTAGCAATTGTTTTGCGCAGTCATCTGTTAGCAAATCCATAGGGGATTTACCCACTAATGAGGCGCGACTTTCACCCACTAACCTTGCAAAACTTGCATTACAGCTAATATTTTTACCTTGTTTATCGTTGATGCAAATTAAATTAGGCATCACCTCAAATGCGCTTTCAAGTTGCGCGTTAATACTGAATAACTCATGGTTAGCATCAGCTAACTGAAACTTAAATAATCTTGCTTCAAGTAATTTAATGACTTGATACGAAAGTGATTTAAGCGCCTTAATTTGTGCACCTGTTAAAGACCGCACATGGTGATCAATTACACATAAGCTTCCTAATGCATGACCATCCTCAGTGATTAACGGTACGCCAGCATAAAAGCGAATATGGGGCGCTGATGTGACTAAAGGATTATCGAAAAAGCGCTGATCTTGATGCGTATCCTCGACTATAAATACGTCTTGCTCAAGAATTGTATGTCCGCAAAAAGAGACTTCCCTGGAGGTTTCTTTGGTATCAAGCCCAACTATACTTTTAAACCATTGACGCGATTGATCCAACAATGAAATAGCAGCAACAGGGGTTTGGCAAATATGCGCCGCCAAAGCAACAATATCGTTAAATTCTTGTTCGGCTTGCGTATCAAGAATTTGGTAACGATATAGCGTTGCTAAACGCTGTTGTTCTGCTATCGGTATTTCTGGTGCTTTCACATTTACCCTATTTTTATCAATATTTGCTTGCAACAACCCTAATCATGGCAATTTTCTAGATTATCGCCTTACCACTCATGATTTAATTCAAAGATAAACAATGAATTAACTGTTTAATTCTTTTTTTCTAGCACTCACTTTTTGTCTAAACAATCTGCGATAGATGTTAAAAATTAACGGGATAAAACAAAGAAACTTTAATAGTTAACCTAATAACAAAGGTAACCCAATTAGCTATTGCAAAATTTGTAATAAATTGTTACATTGTGTAGGACAAACTCTTACAAATAGTCTTAAGAACTTTTTGGTTTGTTTAAAAGAGGTCTGCCGCAAAAGCAGCGAGCAAAAAAAACCCCGATTAAAGGGGTTAAATCGGGGTCAAATAGCCTCATCAGAAAGGCTCCACGCTCAGGGAGGAGAAACGTGGATGTGACGCTTTCACATCACACGTCCATTATGACTAAAGGTTTTTAATTTAGTTCCAACAATAAGAGGGGGGTTTACCCCCTTATTCTTTGTTTTACTCTCAACATTGCAGTTAAGTTAAGTGCGAATATAAAATTTACTTAGCAAAAGCTTGGCTTACTGCGATAATTGCATCATGTCAGAATTCATATCTAATGTATCAACCAATCTGCTTGAAGGCCTGAATCCAAAACAGCTAGAAGCAGTGACCTTACCGAGACAATCAGCACTCATATTAGCGGGTGCAGGCAGTGGCAAAACCCGGGTTCTGACCACTAGGATTGCTTGGTTGATTCAAACTGGTCAGGCTTCACCTCAGGGCATTTTATCGGTAACGTTTACCAACAAAGCCGCCAAAGAAATGCTCACGCGCATTTCTGCCATGTTGCCAATTAATACGCGCGGGATGTGGGCAGGTACATTTCATGGGCTTTGTAACCGCTTGCTACGCGCTCATTACCGTGAGGCTTTATTACCCTCTACTTTTCAGATTTTAGATACCGCCGACCAGCTTTCAGCGATTAAACGCGTGATGAAGCTCATGAATGTGGATGATGAAAAATATCCACCCAAGCAAGTGATGGGCTATATCAATAGTTGTAAAGAAGAAGGCTTACGCGCTCACAGCGTAGATGCCTATGACGCGCACTCACAAAAATTGCGCGACATTTTTGAAGAATACGACAAGCAATGTCAACGTGAAGGTGTAGCTGACTTTGCAGAGCTGTTATTACGTTGTTATGAGTTATTACAACGTGAAGCGCATATTCGTGCCCATTATCAAAGCCGCTTTCAATACATTTTGGTGGATGAGTTTCAAGACACCAATCGCCTTCAATATCTCTGGCTAAAATTACTCGCAGGTTCTGAAAACGCAGTATTTGCTGTAGGTGATGATGACCAATCTATTTACGCATTTAGAGGTGCACGTGTTGGCAATATGCGTGATTTTGAGCAAGACTTTGCCGTAGAAAACATTGTAAAACTAGAGCAAAACTATCGCTCGCACAGCAATATTTTAGATGCAGCCAATGCCATTATTGCGCACAACAAAAATCGTTTAGGTAAAAACTTGTGGACTTCAGCAGGCAAAGGCGAACCCGTTCGCGTATACCAAGCCTACAATGATTTAGATGAAGCGAATTTTATTGTAGAAGAAATACAATCACTGCATCGTGATGGCATTAATTTAAGCCAAATGGCGATGCTCTATCGTTCAAACGCGCAATCGCGCGTGTTAGAGCAAGCCTTATTTGCAGCAAAAATTCCTTACCGCGTGTATGGTGGCTTGCGCTTTTTTGAGCGTGCAGAAATCAAACACGCGATGGCCTATATGCGTTTGATGGCTAACCCCAATGATGATACTGCACTATTAAGGGTGATTAACTTTCCAGCACGTGGGATTGGCGCAAGAAGCCTAGAACAATTGCAAGAAGCCGCCAGCACACAAAATTGCAGTTTATGGGAAGCGGCGCAACAAAGCTCAGGCAAAATCATCGCCTTTGTTGCACTCATTAAACAAATGCAAGAAGAATCCATTGGCATTAGCCTGCCTGAAATTGCAGAGCTTGCTACTACACTTTCAGGTCTTAAAACCTTTTATCAAGGTGAAAAAGAAGGTGCTGACCGCATAGAAAACCTAGAAGAATTAGTCTCTGCTGCCACAGCATTTATGAACCAAGATTTAGGCATGACCAACGTGGATGAAAACGGCGAAGTGGCGGGTTCTTTACTGACTCAGTTTTTAACCCATGCCGCACTAGAAGCAGGCGAGCACCAAGCTGAAGACGGGCGTGATGCTTTACAGTTAATGACTGTACATGCTGCTAAAGGCTTAGAATTTACAACTGTATTTATTAGCGGTATTGAAGAAGGCCTGTTTCCACATGAACAAAGTGCCTACGAGGCCAATGGCTTAGAAGAAGAAAGACGCCTGATGTACGTGGCAGTGACCCGTGCGCGCCAGCGTTTGTATCTGAGCCACGCGCAAAGCCGCATGTTACATGGGCAAGTGCGCTATAACGTTCCCTCACGCTTTTTAGATGAAATTCCAGATGAGTTTTTAAAGCATCTCAACGCAAAACCTGTGGCAAAACCAAGCATGGGCTATGATTATAACGCCATGCCCAATGTCATGAGCAAACACCAAAGTACTGAACAAAAAAGCGCGATGCCTTGGAAAATTGGGCAAAGTGTTTTACATGCTAAATTTGGTCAAGGTGTGGTGGTAAGTTATGAAGGCAATGCTAATGACTTGCGCGTGCAAGTGAATTTTGGCCGTGAAGGCCTTAAATGGCTGGCGCTGGAATATGCAAAATTAGAGAAAATTTAATTGAGTGTGACGGGTGCCGCTTTAAAGATGTCGCGGTAGCTCACGTACTGAAAGGCAAACATCAATGCTGTAGCAAACAGCACAATCGCAAACACGACAATCACCATTAATAATTGTGCTAGTACTGAGATTAGCGCACTGACAATTCCCAACACCATCCCCGCCAGCACTAAAAGTGACAATATCATGACAAACAATACCGCCCATGCAACTCCTAAAGCTAGGGTATATTGTAAAACGCCAGCAATACTAGATTTTAATGCCTTAACTATAGGGTAATCATTGAGTGCTATTAGCATGGGTGAGAACCAAGTGGCTAAAAACATGGGTGCCAGCAGTAACAATAATTTAAGCACAATAGGCACTAGCTTTTGTAAGTATTGCAAGGTCTCTGACTCAGTCATTTTGCCTTGCGCGCCGGCCATCAGCCCTTGAACATCTGAATTTAAAAGCATTGTTGCAATCACTGCGTAAGCAAAACAAACAGCACCCAGAATGATTAACTGCTTTAACTTAGGTTTTAGGCGGTCAATCACATCGGCGGTTGCTTCTTGTTTATTGGCTTCTTGATTACGAAACAACATCATGACAAACACGGTAAACGCAGGCCAAATCAACATAATGGGAATCGCAATAATGGTCATACCTGGTAGCGATGGCAACATCATGAATATCAATAAATAAACAAAAGAAACTAATAACCAACGATTGGGGTTGGCTTTACATAGCATCATGCTTTCAATTGCCCAACCTAAGCCAGTTTGTATCGAAGAATTTGTAATAGCCATTGATAACCCTTAAAAAACCAATGCAGAATGCCCTGCCATACGTTGACGTAATACACGTTCAAAATGTGCGGGGTCTTTAGCGTGAGTGAGTTCACCCGCTTGTGGAAAATAAAAGTCATAAAGTCTTGAAAGCCAAAAACGCAATGCAGCGCGTCTAAGCATAGCGCCCCAAGCGCCCTGCTCTGCATCAGTAAATGGTCTAACTAAGGCATACGCTTTTAAAAAGGCATTGAGCCTAGGCATATCAAATGCGCCTGTGTCATCAATACACCAATCGTTAACTGCTATCGCAACGTCATACAATAATATATCTTCACAGGCATAATAAATATCAATAAAACCACCCAAGTGGTCGCCATCAAACAATACATTGTCACGAAACAAATCACCATGTACTACACCACGCGGTAGTTCTTGGTCGCGATAGTTTGCCTGAAAAGCGAGCTCTGATGTTAGCAGGGCAATTTGATTAGCCTCTAGTTTAGGCATTACCGCTTGTGCTGTTTCGTTGCGCCACTGGGTATCGCGCTGGTTATGGCTTGGCATATTAAAAGACGCGCCTGCCATGTGCATTTGTGCAAGCATATTACCCACTTCTGCGCATTGCCCTGAGTTAGGGCACTCAATATCAACCCCTCTCAAGCAATTGACTAGCAATGCTGGTTTGCCATTAATTGCCCCCATATACTGGCCATTTTTATCGCCAATTGGGTTAGGACAACGCACGCCTCGCTCTGCCAAGTGCTTCATCAAGGCTATAAAATAGGCTAAATCTTCAGCGCTAGTTTTTTCAAACAAGGTCAGTACATACTTACCCTGAGAGGTAGTGACAAAATAATTGGTATTGGTAATGCCAGCTGCAATACCTTGCAGATCTTGCAATTCGCCAATAGCAAACTGCGCAAGCCAAGCTTGCATTTGTGAAAAGCTAACGGTTGTAAAAACTGACATAAGACTCGACAAAATGAACACAGCGAGCCAATACTCGCTATGGTTTTAGAATTTAAAAATCACCCACTTAGGCACGCTTAAGGGCTGACTTGGCCCATCATTAATCCAACCGCCGTTTTGGTCGTCTTTATGCATGTAGTAAGGTTTACCATTGGCTGGCGTGACTTTCATCATATAAAGTTCACCATTAATTCTATACTCCTCAATGGTTTCTTTACCCTTTTTGACTATGGTCACTTCAGGTTCTAATACGCTGTTACCATCCTCTGCCACAGTAGGTGGCGGTAAAGCCTCTGGTAATGGCTCTAGGCCTTCTGGAGGTTCTTTTGCATATAGATTGTGTGTTTGGCTCAACAATAACAAAGCCATTAAAGATAATGCCAAGCGCCTACGCATAATTGCTCCAGTGCCACTCATGATTAAATACTTAGGATAATTCTACCAAATTACTGCATGCTCAGGTTTATACTGGGCGCAAATCTAGAGATAAAATAATTTTTGTTTTTCAGACGCAGAGAGTTCAAAGCCACGCGTCTCATAATGTTTAAAGATGGCTTCAACAATCGCCACAGGCTCATCAATCACTTGAATCAAATCTAAATCACTTGGCGAGGCCATACCCTCAGCCACCAAGGTATTTTTGAGCCAGTCTACTAAGCCCGCCCAAAACTGTGAACATACCAAAATAATTGGGATTTTTCTTGCCTTGCCAGTCTGCACCAAGGTAATGGCTTCCATGAGCTCGTCCAAGGTACCAAAACCACCAGGCATTACCACATAGGCACTGGCATATTTAACAAACATGACTTTACGCATAAAAAAGTGCTGAAAATTTTGGCTTACATCTTGGTAAGGGTTACCTGTTTGCTCAAACGGCAACTCAATATTGAGACCAACACTTGGGGATTTACCAGCAAAAGCCCCCTTGTTAACGGCTTCCATAATCCCTGGCCCACCGCCTGAAATAACACTAAAACCAGCATCAGAAAGCAAGCGTGCAATTTCCTCAGTAAGCTTATAATACGGGTGTTCTGGCTTAGTTCTAGCACTACCAAAAACAGAAACAGCGGGCGTTATTTCTTTTAGGCGCTCGGTTGCCGAGACGAATTCTGCCATAATCTCAAAAGCATGCCATGCTTCATTTCCACTATGGCTTTTAC
>CAYXGE010000061.1:9378-11398 GCA_964464435.1 uncultured Methylophilaceae bacterium | reverse complement strand
CAATTAATATCCCGATTAAATCGGTCAACGCCCCTGCAACTCAAGATAAAAAACATTGGATTGCGCTAGACGACCGTGATGAATGGGCTAGCTTTAGCGAGCCTATGGCCCATGCCACGCCTGATGTTTGGCAATCACAATTAGCCGTTGAGGGCATGCATTGTGCCGCCTGTGGCGTACAAGTTGAACGCGCACTGATGAATACCGCTGGTGTAATAAGTGCAAAAGTTAACGCAGCCTCAGGGCGTGCCAGTCTTATTTGGAATGCGCAGGCAACCAAACCCTCAATCTGGATGCAGGCAGTAAGCGATGCGGGCTATCGTGCACTACCCGCTGTTGATGCCTTTAAAAATAAGGCGCAACAAAAAGCCCAACGCTTAATGTTATGGCGTTTGCTTGTTGCAGGATTCTGCATGATGCAAGTCATGATGTATGCCTACCCCACTTATATTTCTCGCCCTGGCGACATGTCTCTAGATGTCACACACTTAATGCATTGGGCATCATGGATACTGACCTTGCCTGTGATGCTTTTTTCTTGCGGGCCTTTCTTTCAAAATGCATGGCGCGATATCCAGCTCAGACAAATCAGTATGGACATGCCAGTTGCCATCGGCATTATTGTCACTTTTATTGTGAGTTCAGCCGCCACCTTTAACCCACAAGGCTGGTGGGGAAGCGAAGTCTATTTTGACTCACTGACCATGTTTGTATTTTTCTTGTTATGTGGTCGTTGGTTAGAAGTTAGATTGCGCAATAAAACTGCTAACTCACTTGATGCTCTGATGCGAAAACTGCCAGAAAGCACTGAGCGCGTAAACACCGATGGCACGTTAGAGCGTGTTGCGGTGCGCCGTTTGCAAGTGGGTGATATCGTCAATGTGTTAGTGGGCGAGTCGTTTCCTGCTGACGGCGTATTATTGAATGGTGAAACACAAGCTGACGAAGCCTTGCTCACTGGGGAATCCAAACCTATTGTTAAAGTGATAGGTGACCCTATCATCGCCGGTAGCCACAATTTAACTGCACCTGTGAGGGTTAAAGTTACACAAATTGGTAAATCCACCCGCTATGCTCAAATCGTTGCACTGATGGAAAAAGTCGCCACTGAAAAGCCGCGCCTTGCCTTATTGGCAGACCGTATTGCAAAACCTTTTTTATTAGCAGTGCTTATTGCAGCAGTTTTATCTGCCGCATATTGGTGGAGCACCAGCCCTAGCCACGCATTAATGATTGCCGTGGCAGTGCTCATTGTTACCTGCCCATGTGCCTTATCTTTAGCCACCCCTTCTGCCATGCTTGCCACCGCTGGCGCGCTTGCCAGAAATGGCGCACTCATCAGAAACTTACAATCTATAGAATCTTTATCTGAGATTGATACGGTCATTTTTGATAAAACCGGCACCTTAACCCAAGACCAAATTAAGCTAGGCAATATCACCACGCGCGCAGGTATTGAGAAAGTACTCGCATTAGCGCTCGCACAACAACTAGCGCAACATTCAATGCACCCAGTATCTCGCGCCTTTCAAACCAGCAATCTTGAACATAATGCTGATATTTCATTTTCTCAAGTGCAAGAAATTGCGGGCAAAGGCATGACCGCACAATGGCAAGACAACACACTTAGGCTGGGTTCTGCTGATTTTTGTGATGCGCCCAATACAAATAAAAATGGTATGCAAGTGCATCTGGCTGACAACTATGGATGGATGGCAAGTTTTGATTTGGAAGAACATATTCGTGAAGATGCAGCTGCCAGTATTCAATTACTAAAAAACTCAGGTTTACATTTAGAAGTGTTATCAGGCGACCGCACGCCTGCCGTCAAACAAGTGGCTGAAAAACTGGGCATCGTCACTATTAAAGGTGATTGTAGCCCGCAAGATAAACTTGCTCATATTCAAGCTCTTCAAAAGCAAGGGCGACGTGTCGCTATGGTGGGCGATGGCTTAAATGATGGCCCAGTGTTGATGAGTGCCAATGTGTCTATTGCTATGGGCCATGCCGTGCCTATTGC
>CAYXGE010000061.1:2489-9278 GCA_964464435.1 uncultured Methylophilaceae bacterium | reverse complement strand
ATTCCACTATCCGTAGTCTTAGTGCTTGCCATCTTGGGTGGTCTCTGGTGGGCTATTAACACTGGACAATTTGAAGACATTGAATCAGAAGGCGAGCGTATTCTCGACGACGATTGACCTATATCAAATCCCTGATTGATTACCTGCGGCAGAATGTCACGTGGGGAAACTCAATGTGTAGGTATTCAATTAAAGGGAATTAATATGGACTTTGCCAATTCAAAAGCCCTGAACTATTCAGACGGAGTAGTCAGGCAGTTCGCCATCATGGCGGTGGTTTGGGGCGTAGTAGGTATGCTAGTGGGCGTCATCATAGCCGCTCAACTAGTGTGGCCTGAACTCAATCTCGGTTTACCATGGACTAGCTTTGGACGTTTACGTCCGCTACATACTAATGCGGTCATTTTTGCATTTGGTGGGTGTACGCTTTTTGCCACTTCTTACTATGTGGTGCAACGTACCTGCCAAGTAAGCTTGTTTATGCCCAAGTTAGCAAGCTTTACATTCTGGGCATGGCAACTAGTGATTTTATCTGCTGCCATTACCTTGCCACTAGGCATTACACAAGGTAAAGAGTATGCAGAGCTTGAGTGGCCAATTGACCTATTGATTGCGGTGACTTGGGTGTCATATGCAGTTGTATTCTTTGGTACGGTAGGCACCAGAAAAGTAAAACATATTTACGTTGCCAACTGGTTTTATGGGGCATTTATTATTGCCGTCGCTTTGTTGCATATTGTTAACAGTATGGCGATTCCTGCTGGCTTGTTTAAGTCTTACTCTGTATACGCTGGCGCACAAGATGCCATGGTGCAATGGTGGTACGGTCACAATGCTGTAGGCTTCTTCTTAACTGCTGGCTTCTTGGGCATTATGTATTACTTTGTGCCCAAACAAGCTGAGCGCCCTGTGTATTCATACAGTTTATCTATTGTGCACTTTTGGGCACTGATTTTCACCTATATGTGGGCGGGTCCTCACCACTTACACTACACCGCTTTGCCAGACTGGACACAATCACTCGGTATGGTGTTCTCATTGATTCTACTTGCGCCAAGCTGGGGCGGTATGATTAACGGCATTATGACTTTATCTGGCGCATGGCATAAATTGCGTACAGACCCCGTATTACGCTTCTTAATTGTTTCATTGTCTTTCTACGGTATGAGTACCTTTGAAGGCCCAATGATGGCGATTAAAACGGTCAATGCACTTTCTCACTACACTGATTGGACCGTCGGTCACGTGCACTCTGGCGCACTTGGCTGGGTAGGCTTGGTATCCATGGGCGCGATTTACTTCATGATTCCAAAACTGTTTGGTCAAAAACACATGTATAGCGTAAAAGCCATTGAAGTCCATTTCTGGATGGCCACTATTGGTATTGTGCTTTACATTGCGGCGCTTTGGATTTCTGGCGTGATGGAAGGCTTAATGTGGCGTGCCATTAATGAAGACGGCACATTGACTTATACCTTTGTTGAAAGCGTAAAAGCCAAAACACCTTATTACACATTACGTTTATTAGGCGGTCTACTTTACCTCAGTGGCATGTCTATCATGCTATGGAACGTGATTAAAACAGCAACGAATGGTCAATCAGCAACAGCTGTCATTCCATCTGCCCATGCACATGCTTAAGGAATAACATCATGTCAAATCAAAATAGTAATAACGGTTTTAGCCACGAAAAAATTGAAACCAGCAACTTTCTCATGATTGTGTTGATTTTAATTGTGGTTGCCTTTGGTGGTTTAGTAGAAATTGTGCCACTGTTCTTCCAAAAATCGACGACAGAGCCTATAAAAGGCATGCAGCCTTATAGCGCATTGCAGGTGGTGGGACGCGATATTTACATTCGTGAAGGCTGTTACAACTGCCACTCACAGATGATACGTCCTTTCCGCGCTGAAACCTTGCGTTATGGGCACTACTCTGTGGCGGGCGAATCCGTTTATGACCACCCTTTTCAATGGGGTAGTAAACGCACAGGGCCAGACTTAGCGCGTGTAGGTGGCCGCTATAGTGATGATTGGCACCGCATTCACTTAATTCAACCACGCGATGTGGTACCTGAATCGATTATGCCTGCCTATCCTTTCTTGGAAACCACCCCAGCAGATGACACTACGGTAGTGGCAAGAATGACAGCCTTGCGTGCTGTGGGATTGCCTTATACCGATGCGCAAATCAATGCCGCACCCAGCGAAGTAAAAGGCAAAACTGAAATGGATGCGCTGATTGCTTACTTGCAAGTACTTGGTACACATCTTAAGTAATGCTGACTTATCAACATAGAAAGGAAATGTGATGGACGTCAATACATTACGCATTATCGCCACCATCGGTAGCTTTGTAGTCTTTGTAGGCATTTTGGTGTGGACGTGGAAACACCGCAATACCAAAGATTTTAAAGACGCAGCCAATCTACCTTTTGAACAGGATTAGGGGAATAACATGAGTGATTTTACAAATAGTTTTTGGCCGCTATTCATTACGGTCATTACGGTAGGAGGTATTTTAGGCTGTGCATTACTGCTGTGGCGCACCAGCAAAACCAAAGTGAGTAGCAGTGGCGATGGCACCAGTGGTCACGTTTGGGATGAAGATATACGTGAAATGAATAATCCGCTCCCGGGATGGTGGGTAGGATTGTTTGTCATTACCATTGTATTTGGTTTTGCTTACTTATTTGCTTATCCAGGTTTGGGAACGTTTGCTGGCAAATTAGGCTGGTCACAAGCCAAGCAATATGAGCAAGAAGTGGCTGCAGCAAACAAAGCATTAGCACCCATTTATGCCGAGTTTACAGGTGTTGCTACCGAGTCACTAGCCAAGAACCCCAAAGCAGTTGCCATTGGCGAACGTTTATTTATGAACAATTGCTCACAATGTCATGGCTCTGATGCACGCGGTAGTCGAGGTTTTCCAAATCTTACCGATGCTGATTGGTTATATGGTGGTAGCCCAGAAAACATTGAGCATACACTCATCAATGGACGTATTGGTATGATGCCGCCAATGGCAGCGGCAGTTGGTTCTGAAGAAGACGTTAAAAATGTTGCGCATTATGTTTTAAGTCTTTCAAACAGCCAACACGACGCTACACGAGCCACTGCAGGTAAAGAAAAATTTGCAATTTGTGCAGCTTGCCATGGCGCTGATGGTAAGGGTAACCCTGCTGTAGGTGCCCCCAATTTAACAGATAACATTTGGCTACATGGTGCAGGTGAAGAAGCCATAATTAAACGCATTCATGAAGGTAAAACTAACCAAATGCCAGCTTGGGCAAGTAAGTTTACCCCTGAGCAAATTAAGGTACTCACCGCCTATGTTTGGGGATTTTCAAATAAATAATTGATTTATTTGAAAACAAGTTTAAGCACATATTTTTTACAGAAAGTAGCATCATGAGTTCATCAACCACTTCGAATATCAGCGCAAGTAAGGCCGATGAAGTGGTTGTATCTCTCTACGCCTCGCAAGAAAAAATCTACCCAAGAAGCGTCAATGGTTTTTTTGCAAAATGGCGTTGGGTCATTATTTGGATTACACAACTTGTGTTTTACGGCATGCCTTGGCTTGAATGGGGCACGCGTCAAGCCCTATTGTTTGATTTAGAAGCCAAACGTTTTTTTATATTTGGCTTGGTATTATATCCACAAGACCTCATATATCTAACTGCCCTACTGATTATCTCAGCGCTATCACTGTTCTTATTTACCGCCGTTGCTGGCAGACTTTGGTGTGGCTATGCCTGCCCACAAACGGTGTACACAGAAATATTTTTGTGGATAGAGCGCAAAATTGAGGGTGACCGTGCAGCTAGAATGAAGCTTGATTCTGCTGATATGTCACAGGCAAAACTAATTAAAAAAGTTGCAAAACATACGGTTTGGGTGTTATTTGCACTGTGGACTGGCTTTACATTTGTCGGTTACTTTACGCCAATACGTGAATTACTTGCCACAACGCTAGATTTTGCATTGGGGCCTTGGCAAACCTTTTGGATATTATTTTATGGATTTGCTACTTATGGCAATGCAGGTTTCATGCGCGAACAAGTGTGTAAATACATGTGCCCATATGCGCGCTTTCAAAGCGCCATGTTTGATGCTGACACCCTCATCGTAACCTACGACGAAGCACGCGGTGAGCCACGTGGTAGCCGCAATAAGAAAGCAGACGCGAGCCAATTGGGCGCTTGTATTGATTGCACACTTTGCGTTCAAGTATGCCCTACTGGTATTGATATTCGCAAAGGGTTGCAATATGAATGTATAGGCTGTGGCGCCTGTGCAGATGTGTGTGACACGGTAATGGATAAAATGCAGTATCCTCGCGGCTTAGTCAAATACTCCACGCAACATGCACTTACACAGCAGTGGACACGCAAACAAATTTTCCATCGTATTTTAAGACCTCGTGTACTTATTTATAGCACGATTTTACTAAGCCTGTGTGTTGGCCTGTTATATAGCCTTGCAACACGAGATAGCTTTAGAGTCGATGTTGTACGTGACCGTGGCGTCATGGCAAGGCTCGTTGAGGGCGGCATGCTAGAGAATGTATATCGATTACAAATCATGAACGCTTCAGAGCATGATGGTAATTACCATCTATCAGCCAATGGAATCGCTGGCATTCATTTGGACACAGACAACGATAGTGACGAACACACCATCCCAGTGAAATCAGCGCAAGCAAGGTGGGTTTCAGTGCGTTTGGAGATTCCTGATGGCAGCATGCCCGCTGGTTCACATAGGGTCAATTTTGTGATTGACCGCGTAGACACAAAAGAGCAAGTCATTGAAAAAGCAGTCTTTATTGTACCTCGATAGTCTTGAGCAACCCATTTTAATTAACAGAAAGTATGTATCATGGACAACAATCAAAACACCGTAAGCAAACAACATATTTGGTGGAAAAATGGTCATGTCTGGCTCATTATTAGCGGGCCATTATTGGTCATTATCGCTTCAATCATTACCGTGTATCTTGCTATTTCAAGACCAGACCCAGTGCTTGATGAAGATTACTACCGCAAAGGTTTAAACATCAATGATACCTTGGGGGATAATGCTGAAGCTATGGTGCCTGCTATTCAAGCACGCAATCATGCCCAAACTGGGTTGCATCAAAACAAGTAAACTTTTTTAGGGGCTTACAAATACGGAAATATTGTGGGCTCTTAATTGATTAGCCACCCCTTCTAACCAATCTGCGGATAAACGACTGATGCGTGGCGCTTCAACTTGATAAGAAGGTCTTGCATAGCCATACAAATGCACGCCTTGTATGCTATCTTTAGCTTGAGATACCAAGTTTATATAGGCCTCAACATCAGCATCACTGGGCGGCAAACCATCAAGCGCAAACATGCAAGTTTGCACAAAGGTTGGGCACACAGCAGCACTTTGCTTTAAACGCGCAATGTGCGTCATAGGTTTGAGCGTTACATCATTGGTATTAGCAAAGCCTTGCTCGGTGCCTGCATCCACCTTAAACCACACTTCTCCGCCGATTTTTGCTAAATGTTGCAGTGCTTTAAGTACACTAGGTCTGTCAATCAGGCTTCCATTGGTAATTAAGCGCACTTTAATATTGCCTAGCAAGGCATATTTTTTTAACGCTTGCTCTACGAGTATGAGCACCTGCGGAAACTCTTTGGCACTGGTGGGTTCTCCATTGCCTGAAAAAGCAATGTCTTGTAATTGGCGGTCGCCCTCAGCCACATGCCGTTGCATAAACTCGCCATGCAAAATGTCATTGAGCATGATATCAAGCTCTTTTGCTAACACATCTAAATCTATTGGCGGTGGTGTGCCACGCTTAAGGTCAGGCACTTGGCAATAGATACAACGCCAATTACAAGCGTTATTGATATTGAGGTTAATGCCCACTGAAACACCTTGCGCACGCCTAGACACCACTGGGTACAGGTAGCGCATGTCATAAACATTGCGGTTATGATCGGTAACAGTGAGCACTTGTGATTGACTCATGAAAACTCACTTTTTATGGATAAACCAAGCTATTTCAAAGCATTACGCTAGAAATTTATTAAACACACACTTGTGGATTAAAAATCTTCTTTAATGCATCTGGGTTAACAATGCGTACATGGCGTTGTTTGACTTCAATAATGCCTTCTTCACTAAACTTAGAAAATGTTCGGCTCACAGTTTCTAGCTTTAAACCCAAATAACTGCCAATTTCTTCACGTGTCATGCGTAGAATAAACTCTGTTTGAGAAAACCCTCTAGCATGTAAGCGTTGTACTAAGTTTAATAAAAAAGCGGCCAAACGCTCTTCTGCACGCATATTGCCTAACAACATCATCACACCGTTTTCTCGCACAATTTCGCGGCTCATGATTTTGTGTACGTGTCTTTGCAAGACTGGAAACTCTCTTGAAAGTTCTTCAACTCGAGAAAATGGCATTTCACATACTTCTGCATCTTCAAGCGCAATAGCGTTACAAGTATGGGAATCTGTCACAATACCATCTAGGCCAATAATCTCACCTGCCATTTGAAATCCAGTCACTTGCTCACGGCCATCCTCGCTTAATACAGAGGTTTTAAAAAAACCAGTGCGTATAGCAAATAATGCAGTAAAAGGCTCACCACTGCTAAATAATAAGCCACCTTGTTTCACTTTACGTCGTGTTGCCACAACCTCATCTAAACGATGCAAGTCTTCTTGGGCAAAGCCAATCGGCATGCAAAGCTCACGTAAATTACAGTTAGAACAAGCGACTTTAATAGCTTCTGGATTCATCATAGC
>CAYXGE010000061.1:0-2389 GCA_964464435.1 uncultured Methylophilaceae bacterium | reverse complement strand
TATATCAAAGCGATTTTTGACAGTCAATGGCAAAGTCACAAATCATAAGGACACTATTATCATGAACAATCTTATTATTCAATCTAGTGCTAGAGATGCTGATAAAAGCTTCATTACGCCAACCTTGTTAGAAAAATTTGATGTACCAGGTCCGCGTTACACCTCATACCCCACAGCGGACCGCTTTGTGGAAGCTTTTGGTAGTAATGAGTACGAACAAGCCTTACAACAGCGTAATGTTGGGGGTATTGCTATGCCACTCTCGCTCTATGTGCATATTCCATTTTGTGAGTCTTTATGTTTTTACTGTGCCTGCAACAAAATTGTGACCAAGCGCCATGAACGCGCTGCTGAGTATTTAAGATATTTAGAAAAAGAAATTGACTTACATGTTGCCAAACTAGGCTCTGGGCAACCCATTTCACAACTGCACTTTGGTGGTGGATCTCCCACCTTTTTTAGTGATGACGAACTGGCAAGTTTGATGGCATTATTGAGGCACAATTTTCAATTTAGTGCGCATGGCGAATACTCAATTGAAATTGACCCACGTACAGTCAATGAACATCGATTAGAACATTTAAAACAAATTGGATTTAATCGCTTAAGTTTTGGTGTTCAAGACTTTGATACGGACGTGCAAAAAGCAGTACATCGCATTCAACCTGCCGAACAAGTATTTGATTTAGTAGCCTCTGCCAGAACACTAGGGTTTAAGTCTATTAATGTAGACCTGATTTACGGCTTACCCAAACAGACCACTGAGTCTTTTACACGTACGCTAGAACAAATTATTACACTTAAACCAGACCGTATTGCCTTATATGCCTATGCACACTTACCTGCACGCTTTAAACCACAACGCAGAATACAAGCAGAAGAATTGCCACCAGCACATTCAAAATTAATGATGCTATCTAATGCAATTGCAACCTTTTTACAGGGCAATTATGTGTATGTGGGTATGGATCACTTTGCACTACCCACAGATGAGCTAGCCATTGCCAAGCGGCAAGGTCGCTTACATCGCAACTTTCAGGGCTATAGTACGCAACCAGATTGCGATATTTTAGCTTTAGGTGTTTCATCTATAGGCCGCATTGGTGCCAGCTATAGTCAAAACGTTAAAACCTTAGATGAGTATTACGACTGCCTCAATCGTGGTGAATTACCTATTGCGCGTGGCCTAGCCCTCTCTCATGATGACTTAATTAGACGTGCAGTGATTATGGGTATCATGTGTCAAGGCAGACTGCAATATGAAGCCATTGAGTTAGCTTATTTAATTCAATTCAAAGACTATTTTGCAAAAGAAATTGAGCAATTAACCCCCCTGCTGAACGCTGGCTTAATAGAAATGGATGAAGCAGGATTTACCGTCACCAATATGGGTTGGTATTTTGTCCGAGCCGTGGCTATGGTGTTTGACCGTTATCTGCAATACGATCTCAATCGCGCGCGCTTTTCAAAAATTATCTAATCCAAATTAAATCTCACTTAACGACCCAGTGTTGACAGCATTAACACTGGGTAAAAAAATAGGCAAAAAAATGCCTCTACCAAAATTACTGATAGAGGCGAGGGTGGACAACTCTAAAAGGAGAGATACTACAAACTAAAACTTCTTAAAACTAAAATTTCTTACCAACGCCAATACTAATTACCCAAGGATCAACATCTAAGTTATCAATTTTTCTATAGCCTGCAGGAAGTAAACCACCTGTAGCTGCTGCGTCTAACTTAACATCCATGTCAAACCATATTTTTTTCACATCAAAGTTAATCAGCCATCTATCTGTTAAGTTCACATCAAAGCCTGCTTGAATCGCAGGACCCCATGCGTTACGGTCAACACGAATTGGTAAGCCGCCTACACCAGTCACTTGCGCAGTCAGGCCATTATCCATAGCACGTATATAACTCACCCCTGCACCAACATAAGGGTCAAACATTTGGTCTGGCATAAAGTGCCATTGCGCTGTTAATGTGGGTGGTAAAAGATTAACACTGCCTAAGCCACGTTTTGCTAACGCACCACCACTGCCAGAAACGCTCACATCATGGCGTGTACCCAAAGCTAAAATGAGCTCAGCTGCAATATTTTTGGTAAAGTAGTATGAGATATCTAACTCAGGAATGGTATTACCATCAGTTTCTAAGTTTGCCGTTCCACTACCATAGACAAAAGCTGCTGTGCCAGCGCCGTAAACTTTATCGGTTTGTTGACCTAAATTACTTTTTTCGCTTGGATTCACATTGGTAGCACGCAAACGTACCACCCAATCACCTTGTTCTGCCATTGAAACTGCAGGTGCAAATGCAGCTGCTAATAATACTGATAATATTAATTTTTTCATTTCCATTCCCCTACCTTAAAAATTATTAAGCT
>CAYXGE010000060.1:0-11835 GCA_964464435.1 uncultured Methylophilaceae bacterium | reverse complement strand
TCCAAAGTATTGTCCAAACCATCACCAGCCGTTGCTAAGCCTGCTTTTAATGCAGCTTGTGAAGTTGCATCAGTCACTGGTGTATCTAGTAAATTCGCTAAATTTGTCAGCACTTGAAATACATCCTGACCATTCGACTGAAATATATTGCTGCCAGCATCATTGGTTTCAATATTTCTAGAAGTTGATACCTGAATCGCTTGCTGCTGCGTGTCGCCTTGGTAAGTAGCACCAGTTGCAGTTTTTACAAAGGGTTGCGTATCAGTTTTTGAGCCTGAAAAAATAAAGTTTCCAACGCCATCTCTGGTATTGGCTAAACCTAATAATTGGCTCATTTGACCTCGTACTTCAGCCGCTAAAAATCCACGCTCTCTATCCGAAAACGCACCATTACCCGCGCTAATGACCGTTGATTTTATAGCCAAAAGCAAATCTGTCACATTCGTTAGTGTCGCCTCTTCAAAAGCTAAACTGTTGTTGACTAGTTTTCTGTTCTCAATAAATTGACTGTTCACGCTTTGCGAGTGTGTAATATCAATTGCACGAGCAGATCCAGTTGGGTCATCTGAAGGTGTCAGAATTCTGCGTTGCGTTGAAATTTGCTGTTGCAATTTAACTTGTGCAGACTGCAACTCACTAATTCGCGCTATGCCACTTTGAAAAATAGTATTGGTACTCACACGCATGACAATATCCTTAGTTTCCTATTTCAAGTAATAATTGAAATAACTGAGAGGCCACTTGCATCATTTTTCCAGCCGCTTGATACGCCTGTTGATAACGTAATAAATCAGCCGCTTCTTCATCTAAGTTCACCCCAGACTCAGATTGTTGTGCCGCCACTGCATACTCCAACATTTGTGCTTCAGCTGCGCTAGTGACATTCAGCTCATTGGTTTTGTTGCCGACAAAACTAATCAGTTGACCATACGCGCCGTCAAAATTTTCGCGTGAATCTAATAAGGTATTGGCAGTTTGCAACCCCGCTAATAATAGTGCGTTTCGATTATCACCTACGCCGTTATTAGTATTAGCACTAATACTGAATTGATCACCGTTACTTGGGCTACCCGCCACGTTAAAACTAACACCAGCGACTGTATAGGTTGCGTTATTAGTGTAAGGCACAGGACTACCTGCTGGATAAGTTGTAGTGCCGCTGGCAGTTTTGACAGTAACCGCCTGTGTTGCTGGAAAACCATTTAAATTGCCAGTGCCACTATTATAGGTGAGTGAAATTGGCGAAGCGAGTGGGCTACTTGCATAAGTTGCACTCACTGTAACCCCACTCAAGCTTACACTACCCGCATTGGTATTTGAGGCACTTGCCGACACTAGAGGTCCACCAAGCGCAATTTTATTAGTGTCAGTTAGTAACACTTTAAAAGCGCTGGTAGCTAGCGCGGTGGGCTTAATTAAAAAGTCATCTCCAGTAGCCATCGCGCCACTAGGGATAGAGATTTCCATACCATCTACGGTTTGTGGTAATGAAGTAAAACTTTGTGAGACGCCAGTATCTGTGCGCGTGACTAAATAATTGGTGCCATCGTATTGTAAACGGTAGTTACTGCCTGTAAGCGCGCCCACATTACTAATATTCACGTTAATATTGGCATTGCCTGTGTTTTCCGTACTCGCCGTAACATCAGGCGTATGTGGCGCAAAAAACAGACCCCCTGCGGCACCATTTCGGTCTGTAGCTTGCATGTGTTGGGAATTAAATTTTTCAATCAGACCAACCGCTACCAAACCCATTTTGCCTTGAATAGCATCCATCGATTGCTCGCGGAATTGCAATAAACCGCCTATACTGCCGCCCGACAAACTATTGCTACCCAGTACAGAAGTGCCGCCAGAGTTGGTATACGCCACTTCTAAGCGAGTACTATCAGTGGGAGAACGTTGCATAGATAAATTGTAGGTAGTTTCGCCAACAACCAGTGGTAAACCGTTGCCAATAAAAATATTGTATTTCTCACCCTGCTGCTTTACCACGCTCACTTTAATTTGCTTACTTAACTCATTGACCAGTTGGTCACGTTGATCCATCAAATCATTGGGTGGTTGGCCATCTGAGCTCACCGCGTTTTCAATCACGCTATTGAGACCAGCAATCTGCTTAGCGTAAGAATTTACCAAACTGGTTGCCGAGGATAATTGCTCATTAACGGCAGATGAAACCTCATTTAAACGGTCTCCCAGCGCTTGAAAACGTGAAGCCAATGCTTGTGCATTTGACAACATCGATTGCCGTGTTGGCGCATCGTTAGGGTTAACAGAAGCCGCTTGCACTGCACTGAAAAATGATTTTAAAGCTGGCGATAAACCCGCAGAAGGATTGGCAAGCAAATTATCAATCTGCTTCATTTGTGTGGCGTAGGTAGAAAGCTCTGAATTATTGGTTTGTGAGGTTAATACTTGACGTGTCAGTAATTCATTATAGGCACGGTCTATGGTCTTAATTTGCGCGCCCTGTCCCAAAAAACCAAAGCCAAAATTTTGCGCTTCAGCCGCGCCCTGCACTACCACTTGGCGGGTATAGCCAGGGGTATTGGCATTGGCGATATTATGTCCAGCCGTGCTGATACCCACCTGTGCGGTGAGAATTGCACTTTTTCCAATATTAAGAATGTTTGAAGCCATATTGCACCCTTTTTATAGCGCTTTTGCGCATTCTGCTTTACGCCTTGATGTACTTATCGTCAGCACAAAATAAAACTTTAGTGCTGTTAACAAATCTTGTTCTAACTTTGGTCAATACGCTTCATGACACTGATGAGTTTATTGGCATAATTAGGGTCTGTCGCATAGCCACCTTGTTGCAAGGCCTTGGCATACGCAGTCGCATCATCAGTACTTTGCATGGCTTTTTGGTATCGAGGGTTAGTGCTAATCAACTTTGCATAATCATGAAAAGCCGCTTCATAAGAATCATAGGCTCTAAATTTTTCAACACGTTTTTGTTTTTCGCCATTGATGTATTCTGTCGTCATGGTTTCCGCTACTTTGCCATCCCATTGACCTGTGGCTTTGATGCCAAATAAGTTATAACTGGTTTGTCCATCGGCCGTTTTAATTTCACGTTTTCCCCAACCACTTTCTAGCGCAGCTTGTGCCAACATAAACTCAGCAGGAATACCACTGGCTTCACTCGCGCTTTGTGCGGCTTGTTTGAGGCGTTGTTCAAAATTACTGGCTACGTTAATTGGTTTTGTATTTGTAGTTTTTTGCACTTCTACATTTGCCATTGGGCTCACTGTTTGCGCTTGATATGGAAAAGTTTGGCTAAACATGGCTGAGCGTGGTGCCATGGCTGTTTGCGCTTGACTTGATTTATCTGCTTCAACGACTGGAGGCGCATTAAGATTTTTTGAAAGCTGTTTTACTAGCATATCAGCCAGCCCTGTGCCTTTATCTGACATAGTTTGACTTAACTGTTGGTCTAGCATCGAGGTAAACATCTGCGTTTGCTCATTATCAAACATGCCATCTTGCGGTGACGCTTCGCGCATGCTTTTTAGCATCATATTCATTAACATGGCTTCAAACTGCTTGGCTACTTGCTTTAAGGCTTCTGGTGAGTTGTCTTTAGCTGCATTTTTTAAGCTCGATAAATTCTTGCTATCTATCGCCAATTGGCTTGAAGTCATATTACTTGTAATGTCAGCCGCGTTCATGATCAAATCGCTTAAATAATCTCTAACTCAGCACGGAAAGAACCTGCCGCTTTCATCGCTTGCAAAATAGCGAGTAAATCTTGCGGGGTTGCGCCTATGGCGTTGAGGGCTTTCACCACATCAGAAAGTGAAGCACCTTCATCAAGTTTTAGGACTTTACCTGGCTCTTTGTTAATTTCCACTTGCGATACTTGGGTTGATACCGTATTGCCGTTCGCTAGGGCACCTGGCTGGCTAATCACAGGTGCGGTGCTAATGACGACAGATAAATTACCGTGAGATACCGCACAGCTATCTAGGGTTACATGCTCTGTCATGACCACAGAACCTGTACGTGCATTCATAATCACTTTGGCTGATGTTTTAGCAGGTTTAACATTAATGCTCTCTAAATCCCCCAAAAATGCAATACGGTCATTGGGGTTAGTGGGCACACCTACTTTAATCACCCGTCCACTTTCAGCTACTGCTGTACCTTGTCCAAAGCGTCCATTCACGGCATCTACCACTTGCCTTGCGGTAGAAAAATCCGCTTCACGTAACTCAAGATTAATAGTATCAGCGTTACCAATTGGATTAGGTAAGGTGCGCTCTACTGTTGCGCCCGCAGAAATTCTGCCCACACTTAAATGGTTTACTTGTGCACTAGTACCGTTGGCAGAAGCCCCTACTCCGCCCACCACTAAATTACCTTGTGCCATAGCATATACTTGCCCATCTGCCCCTTTTAATGGGGTCATGAGTAATGTACCGCCACGTAAACTTTTAGCATTGCCTAGTGAAGAAACTGTCACATCTAAGGTTTGCCCAGTTTGTGCAAACGGTGGTAAAGCACTCGTCACCATCACCGAAGCGACATTTTTTAATTGTAAATTTGTCCCTGGAGGCAAACTAACCCCCATTTGTTGCAACATGCTCACCATGCTTTGTACTGTGAATGGTGTTTGTATGGTTTGGTCACCTGTGCCGTCTAAGCCAACCACTAAGCCATAGCCAAGCAACTGGTTTTGTCTCACACCTTGTATATTGGCTAAATCTTTAATGCGGTCTGCATGCGCTTGCAGCGGGATTAACACCAATACGCATAAACTCAATAATATTTTCTTCATATCAACTTCTTAAATTGGACTTACACTCAAGAAAAATCGCGCTAAGATTGAAATGACTTGCGCAGCATCTATCTGGGTATTAGTACGGTATTCCATTTTTGCTTCAGCCACTTTGTTTGAGTTCACGTTATTGCCTTGTAAGATGTCATCAGGGTTAACCACGCCTGAAAAACGTACAAACTCTGAACCACGGTCAAATGCAATCTGCTTTTCACCACTCACCACCAAATAACCATTTTCCAAAACTTCTATAACGGTTACGGCAATGCTGCCATTAAAGTTATTGCTGGCAGTTTGGTTAGAGGCCTCATCGTTGGCAAGCTCAGATTCTGCGGTAATGGCAATGGGTTTTTTGACTAAATTGAAAGGTAAACCTGTAGGTGGCGTTACCGAGGCATCAATAGAACCAGATTTTGAGGAAGATGCTGTACCAGTTTTATTCGCTGTAGTATTTTCAACAATTCTAATGGTTAAAATATCGCCCATTAAACGCGCTCGTCTGTCTTCAAACAAAGGCCTGTAATTTGAAGCTTGATAAATCGCACCACTGCTAGCCGCGTTTTTAGGCCTCGCTTCTGGCTTAGCACTCATCGGTGTTTTTACAATAGTACTTGGCGCTACAGAACATGCTTGCAAGCAAGCTATAACACTGATTAAAAACAAGAAGCGACCATGTTTCTTAAACATACAAAATAAAGTGCTAATCATCTTCATCTCACTACATTTGTGTTAATTTTTGCAACATTTGGTCTGAAGTAGTAATGGCTTTACTGTTGATTTCATAAGCGCGTTGGGTTTGAATCATATTCACCAACTCTTCTACTACATTTACGTTTGAGGTCTCCACATAGCCCTGATTCAGCAAACCAGCGCCATTAGTACCCGGTGGATTGCTATTAGGATTACCTGACGATGCAGTTTCAACAAATAGATTTTCACCTTTTGCCATTAATCCTGCTGGATTAATAAAAGTAGCCAGTTGTAGTGCGCCCACCTGTGTTGCTGCCGCTGTGCCAGGTTGTGTGACAGAAACCGTGCCATCTCTACCAATTGTTAGGCTTTGCGCATTGGGTGGAATAATTATCGCTGGTTGCACTGCAAAACCACTTGATGTCACCAATTGCCCTTGATTATCAACTTGAAATGAACCATCACGTGTAAATGCAGTGGTGCCATCTGGTAACAATACTTGAAAAAAACCGTTACCTTGAATGGCCACATCTTTGTCATTATTGGTTTGTTGCAAGTTACCTTGTGTAAAGATTTTTTCTGTGGACACTGGGCGCACACCCGTACCAAGTTGCAAGCCTGAAGGCAATTGCGTTTGTTGTGACGACTGTGCACCCGGTTGGCGAATATTTTGATAGAGCAAATCTTCAAATACTGCGCGTGAACGTTTAAAGCCATTGGTGCTTACGTTCGCAAGGTTATTTGAAATGACGTCCATCTGCGTTTGCTGCGCATCTAAACCAGTTTTTGAAATCCAAAGTGAGCGTATCATTTGCTAACCCTCTTTCATGCGCTACTTCAAAGCGCTGTTATTCATGAAGCTATATTACTGCTGGTGCGGTTAATTCAAAGCCAAGAGCTGACTCGCTTTATCAGCGTTATTCTCAGCGCTTTGCATCATTTTCATTTGATATTCAAATTGACGTGCCAAACTAATCATATTGACCATTTCTTGTACCACATTGACATTACTACCCTCTAAAGCCCCAGACACTAAACTTACATTGGCATCGGCTTCAGCTGGCGTGCCGTTAGCAGTATTAAACAAACCATCTTTTGCGCGTACTAAAGAGTCGGCTGGTGGATTGACTAATTTTATGCGCCCAAGCACATTAGGAGCCCCAGGCAAGGTGTTGGTAGTAAAAGCTGACACAGTGCCATCTTTAGCAATTTCTACTTGCATATCGGGTGGAATGGTAATCGGGCCGCCATCCCCTTGCACGCTCAAACCGTTGCTGGTTTGTAATACACCATTTTCATTGATTTTAAATGAGCCATTACGGGTATAGCCTTCAGAGCCGTCCTCGCGTTGTACGGCAATCCAGCCTTCTGTTTGCACCGCGACATCTAAATCTCTACCCGTTTGTTGAATAGTACCTGGGCTAAAATCGGTGCCCACAGTAGCATCAACCACAAAGGTGCGTGTGGCTAAACCCTCGCTTTGCACTGGTACGGCTCTAAAGGCATCTAACTGTGCTCTAAATCCAGTTGAATTGACATTGGCCAGATTATGCGAGGTTGTCGCCTGCTGCTCTAAGATATGCTTAGCCCCTGACATTGCTGTGTAAATTAGTCGATCCATGATGTCGCTCCTAGTTAACTAAAAATACTTGCATTAAGTCTTAGCGAAGGTTAACCAAGGTTTGTAGCACTTGGTCTTGCGTTTTAATGGTTTGCGCATTGGCTTGGTAAACGCGCTGTGCGGTAATCATATTGACCAGCTCCGCTGTTAAATCCACATTAGAATCTTCCACCGCTGCCGATTGCAACACGCCCAAACTGCCTGTATTAGGTTGTCCAACCAATGCTGGGCCTGAGGTTGAACTTTCTGCCCATGCGTTATTACCTAAAGCTTGTAAACCATTAGGATTTGTAAAGTTAGCTAACACCACTTGCCCCAGCACATTAGATTGTCCGTTGGTATAACGTCCAACAATGGTGCCATCGCCACCCACGTTAAAACTGGCAAGTCGGCCAGATGAGTACCCATTTTGTGACAAACTATTCACACTAAAATTTGAACCAAATTGCGTTGATAATCCATAATCTAGCGTGACAGGAAACGGTGTTGTAGCCCCTGTGGTGACAGGAATATTGACGGTTGCCGTAGCCCCTGTTGGGTTAACCCCAGTCGGTCCAAACACCAGTGTTGTTGCTGGAGTTGCTGGTAATGCAGGTGTAATCCCATCCACAGTGGTGTAGACATTCCAAGTCCCTGGTGCAGTTTTCACATAAAAACTCTGTAGGGTATGACTGTTGCCCAAGCTATCAAACACAGAAATAGAGGATGAATTGTGATAAGTGGTGGGGTCTGTTGGGTCAAATCCAGCCGCCGTGAGAGTGCCATTGCGTGAGTCTAAATTGACCAAAGCATCCACATTGTCTGTAATTTGTGGCGCTAAATCTTGAGTATTAATGCTCAAATTAGATGGGCTACCAGTAGATAATACACCTGAAGCATCTGCCGTGTAGCCTGTTAAAATTTTATTATCGGCATTGACTATAAAACCATCTTTATCTAATTGAAACTGTCCATTACGAGAATACGTTACTGCGCCAGCCGCATCTGCCATTCTAAAAAAGCCTTGGCCGTTAATAGCAATATCTAAGGGATTATTTGAATTTGAAATATTGCCTTGGGTAAACTGTTGTTGCACTCTAGCAAGTTTGGTACCGATACCAATTTGGGATGCGCCAGTGCCCGTAAGTGAATTTGCAAACACATCTGAAAATATGGCCTGTGATTGTTTGAAGCCGACGGTATTGGCATTTGCTACATTATTACCAATAATTTCTAAACTTTTTGATGATGCGTTTAAGCCACTTAAGCCTTGTTGAAAACTCATGATTTGCTCCTATAAATGGAATGATCTTTTAATACATCTTTAGTAAATTTCTTTTACAACGTCTAAGCCCTTGGTGCCTGCCATCAACAAATTAAGTTGAACGCCAGTTGCACTGCTGGTGGAGACGCTATTCACAGTGTCGTAACTAATGGGAGTTGCAACCACTGCTTTACCGCCCAGTGTTGCCTTGATTTCAAAGCGGTATTGGCCATCTTTCATGGCTTTGCCATCATTGGTGTTGCCATCCCATTGCAGGGTCTTTTCACCTGAACCTTGCCTACCCAAGGCTAATTCACGCACAATATTGCCCGCACTGTCTTTAATGGTGACATTTACGCTATCTGCCGCGCTTGGCAATGACATGCCAAATACGGCTTGGCCTTTAGATAATTGCACACCATTGCCTTCAACAGTCACCACACGGCCTATCATGTTTGAAGCCTGCAACATTTGATTAGATTGCGTTTGCATCATCATGCTTTGCAGGGTTTCATTGAGCTGATTAATGCCAGTAACCGTGGAAAGTTGCGCCAATTGGCTCGTCACTTGTGCGTTATCCATCGGATTGAGTGGATCTTGGTTTTTCATTTGTGTCACCAATAGCGTCATAAAACGATCTTGTGCGTCTTTAATCGTATCGCTACTGGTATTTTTAGTGCCGTTCATGGTTTCTAGCAAACTATTTGATACCTTGTTTGACTCAATCGTGTTTGTCATGCTGACTCCTTAATTTAAATCTGATTACTGACCCAATGTCAGCGTTTTCATGAGCATGTTTTTGACTGTGTTCATGGTTTCAACATTGTTTTGATAAGCACGCGATGCAGAAATCATATTGACCATTTCCTCTGTCACATTGACATTAGGCATGGTCACATAGCCATTAGCATCAGCCGCGGGGTGATGCGGCTCATACACCACTTGACCAGGGGCCGCACTTTCCACCACTTGTTGCACCATCACACCCTGTGAATTTTCGTTACCAAATGGAATCGCTGCAAAAATCACTTGCTTTGATTTGTACGGCTGGCCGTTAGCACTGGTGACGCTATCGGCATTGGCGAGGTTACTGGCAACGGTGTTTAAGCGCTGTGCTTGTGCACTCATGCCAGAGCCAGAAATTTTAAATACATTAAATAAAGACATGCTGTTCTCCTAAAACCCTATTGCCCTTGAATCGCAGTGAGTATTTTCTTGAGCTGCCCATTCAGCATGGTGAGGCTAGCTTCATAGCGCACTGCGTTATCTATAAACTGATTACGCTCAACATCCATATCCACCGTATTCGCATCCACACTGCCTTGGGCAATCGTGCGGTACTGTGCTTCACCGGGTAGCGCATTTAAACTGCCCCCCGTATTAGCTAAATTGCCAGCTAGATGTTGGTTGTTGGTTTTAACCAAACTGCCATTGCCTGCAACGCTAGAAGATTGGCTGGTTACCCCAGACATTGCTTTATGCAAGGCCGCATTAAAGTCAATATCACGTGCTTTGTATTGCGGCGTATCGGCATTGGCAATATTGGCTGCAATCAACTCTTGTCGCTGCGCACGCACACGCAAAGCATTTTGATGAAAGCTCAGTGCTTGGTCTAACTTGTTTAACATCACACACTCCTATTACTTTCGGCTTTGGTTATCAATACCAATATTGCATTAAAGAATTTGGTTGCCTTGCCGAAATACGGTTTACTTCATGAAAGCAAGTTTAACTATGCGCATCAATAATCAATCAGCCAAAAAGAGGGCAATACACCCTGCTTTTTTAACCTTTGTTTGAATTGGCGTTAAGTACAATGCAACGTGTGAGATATTCTATTTGCAGGCTTTTTTTGAAAGTGAACCCATGCAGTTAAGTGCACTATATAAAATGTGTTGGCTAGGCATTGCACTACTATTTGCCTCATTAATCACCCATGCTAATAGCGCATTTGCAGCGATAGAAGCGCGTGAGACCCACGCTTTTTCAACAATTCAGCAAGACATTGAAACCTTTTTGCGCACGCAAAGTGCAGGCTTACCTGGTAAAGTGAGCATTCAAGTGGGGCAGATTGATAAACGGGTGAAGCTACAACCTTGCCAAGCCTTAGAAATGTTCTTTCCTGCAGGCAGCAAAGCTTGGGGTAAAACCAGCGTAGGCGTGCGTTGTAATGCGCCTTCTGCATGGACAATCTACGTGCAAGCGCAAGTACATATTGAAGCCGATTATTGGGTGGCGGCTAACCCTTTAGCGCAAGGTAGCATTATTGGCGCACAAGATTTAGCCAAAATGCATGGCGACATTTCCGCACTGCCTGCCAATATCATTACCCACCCTGAAGCGGCTATAGGCAAACGTTTGAACGCATCAGTAGCGGCTGGCACCATATTAAGACAAGATATTTTGCGTAGCCAAGCAGTGGTTAAGCAAGGCCAAACCATACGCTTAATTTCAGCAGGCAAAGGTTTTAGAATTACCACCGAAGCGCTAGCAATGGCTGACGCGGCTGATGGCCAAGTAGTTAAAGCCAAAACAAGTAATGGCAATGTTGTAAGTGGCATTGCCGCAACAGGTGGTGAAGTTGTAGTGAGTTTTTAAAAAATTGGATATCACAATCAATAAAGTGCTAAAGTTTGTTTAAATGAGGTCGATAAGCAACTGTAAACAAGTTTTTATGCACACCAAGCAGGAAGGAAAAATATCATGAAAATTGATGAAGCACTCAAAGTTAAGTCGGGCTTAACCTCTGCCAATGCTGAAAGCAAAGCCACTAAAGCCGCTGAGCAAGAGATTAAGGTTGAAAAAACGCCAGAAGACAAAGTCACACTCTCACCTCGCTCAAGTGAGTTGCAATCGCTTAGCGCCAGTGTTGCAATGGGTGAAGCGTTTGACGTGAAAAAGGTAGAAGAAATTAAAGCCGCTATTTTAGATGGTCAATTTACTATTGACTCCAACAAAGTAGCCGATGGCTTAATTAATAGCGTAAAAGACATGCTCGCAACGCAAAAAAAGTAAGTTTGTAATTCGCTAAAAATAAAGGCAAAACCCATGAATGTTACTCCAGAAACACAGGCCATACACCTCCTGCTTGATCTACTCGAGCAAGAACAGCAAAGCTTGATTTCTGGCAATATTCAGCATGTCAATCAAGTGCTTGAGCAAAAATCAAAAACGCTGCTAGACATTAACCAGTTTGCCCACCAACGTTATAAAGCCTTGGGGCATTTAGGCTTTATAAGTAATGAGCAAGGCATGCAGCAATGGCTTAGCAAACATGCCACTAAGCCAGTGCAATCGGCATGGCTTGCCGCGCAACAAAGTTTGGTAAAAGCCAAAGAACTTAACCGCGTAAACGGATTATTGATTAACAGACACCTACAACGCACTCAACAAATGCTCAGTGCTATTCAACAAAAAGCGGGTAGCCCAACTTTATATGGTGCTAATGGGCAAGCCACCAGCCAAGTACGCTTAAGAAACGCGATTGTAAGCTAA
>CAYXGE010000059.1:4181-12077 GCA_964464435.1 uncultured Methylophilaceae bacterium | reverse complement strand
TCAACCACACTGTTACTGTCAGAATCGTATACTTGTCCTGCTTTTAGGCGTAAGTGTTTGTTATTAGCAGGTAGGCTAATATCTACACGATTACTATCTTTGAGTTTACCAATTTGAATGTCACTATTTTTTGTGTTTTCTTGCATTGGTGTGTTGTTGACCCAAACAGTACCTTTTTTGCCGTCACTGCGTTTTACATAGCCTTGCATAGATACGCTAGCAGGCGGAGTAGCAGATTCTACCGGAATAGCGACTTCTTCTGTGCCGTTAGTAGATGGATTACTAACTAAAGGCGTTTTGCTAGTTTGTCTTAAATAGTCTAAATTGGCGCGTTGTGTTGGCGTTGTAAATAAGCGCCCAAATTCTGCCGCTAGTGCCAAGCCAGATTCAAATAGGCATATCAACATGCTGAAAATAATAAATCTTTTCATTGTGTAACCTCTAAAACTGAGGCAGGTTCTGCCAAGGTTAGCCAGTCTAGTTCACATTCTGCCAATAAGTTGGCATTAAATTTTTGTTCAATGGTAGGTGTGTTTTGCGTAATAACGCAACTTCGCACAATAAAAGGCGAAGCTTGTTTTGCTTTTAGCGTATCTAACAGGGTTAAAATATCGCCTTCATGCAACATGTTAAGTTTGATTTTCATTTCAGATTTGCGCAGTTTTAACGCTCCCAGATTGAGCGCAAAGTTTGGCGTATAAGGCTCTTGTTTTTCTATGTTGTAGTCTATGCTAAACATTTTTTGCTCTTGGTGAATGCTACGCAAGGTATCAACCCATTCAATACGTTTTTCTTCACCAATATAGCCTTCTTTAATTAGGTTTTGAAATTGCGGTAGGTATTGACTGATGGTTGATTTTTCTAAGCCAGCTGATTGAAATTTTTGACGCGCCTGGGCAAGTTGGTTTTCTTGTGTTTGTTTTTCGGTCAAGCTCGTTTGGCTCATTTGCATGGTATACAACACTAAGCCCACGGCCAATGCAATCGCTAACACAAGGGCGATGATGGCATTTTGTAATTTCTTCCAGTCTTTTTTTGTTAGGGTCATTGTGCTAACCCCTCTAATTTGAGCACTAAGCGAATTTTAAACAATGCTTGCGCTTTGTTGTTTTCGGTTGTGTCTGTGGTACTGCCTTGTAGATTAGTGTAAGAGCTGACATTCACTGGAGCTTGAATCAGCTTAACATCTGCTACCAGTGGATTTGCTTCGAGTTTTTCAACCAATTGGTTGACGCTTTTGAGCGCACTGCGGTAATCGCCGTTAAAGTTAGCAATTTCACCATTCACAAAGCCAAATTCGTACAAATGTTTGGTATCTGGAGTAAAACTAGGGCTTGCTTGTTGTTGTCCGTTGGTATCAATCACAATGTCAGTTTTTGCTTCATCATTGTCTTTAGGGTCGGCTTCATTGCTCAGCAGCCAGTGCAGGCGGGTAAGTTTGATTTCAGGCTGTAATGCCATGGCCTGACTCAGCACTCGCATTAATCGCACAGGATTTTTTGATTCTGCTTTAATTGCTTTATAACTATCTACTGCCGCTTGTAAATCTGCGCTTGAAATAGGTGTTTTATTAAAAGTTTTGGCTTCTTCTTGGTATAGATTCTCTTGTGTTTTTGTTGATAAAAGTGCTTGTTCTGTTTGCTCTTTGTTACTTAAGTAATCGCTCAAAAAATAAGCGCTTACACCAATACCAGCTAGAAATATTAATGCAGCAGCAATATAAATACTTTGTTTAATATTTTGTAATTGGTAATTACTTGCAAATGCTGCTGGTGCTAAGTTTGGCGGTACAGCGCCTTGCGCCACCATATGCATATGTAACAGTTCTGGCTGGTTTGCTAGTTGCCCAGCATTAAGCCCGAGGCCTTTGCTGAATGCAGTAATGTTGAGCGTGTTACATGCAATATTATTTTCTTGTTTAATTGCTGCGCATAGGGTTTTATTGGCGTCATCTAAATGCTCAGGAATCAGCATGCTAATTGCCGCATCACGCGTAATTAGGCGTTGGCTGATGAGATATAGCCGCGTTTTTTCTGTTTCCACCGTATGAAAATAAGCGAGTTGCGCACGGTCATCCTCATCAATTGGCGTAATACGACTGACTCGCATGTGACCATCTTGATAAAAGGTTTGTCTTAGGCCTGCTGTTAAATACTCGCTATACAGCACGTTGCCTTGATTGAGCTGGAGTTTCTTTATGATGGTTTGGCTGACCATGGAAAGTAAGTACACCCCAGCTAGCAATGCCTCTTGCGCGTGAATAATATCAACCCAACGCTGCACAGCCTCATGGTTGGTAAGTGCAACCATCAGATAACGATCATCTTTACGGCCTGTTTTTTCTCGATTCAGCCAAAGTGCCGTGCGGTATTGGTTGTTACGATAAATTTGAGTGAGTTTGCGGCTAATCAGTGCTTCTTTTGCACCGCCAGTGACATGCGGCAATTGTTCTACGCGGTAATCTTCTTCAAGAGAGTCTACTAAAAAATAGATACGGTGATTAAGATTGTTTTTAATATAGCGCTCAAAATCCACGTGTCCTGATTCATCATCATTAAATATGAGATGAGACTGTAGCTTGCCAGCTTGCCATTTGCCAGCAATCAATTGCTTGTTAGTAGCGCATAAAACAATGGTTTTCATTTAAGTAGGCTTGTTAAATATTTAGTTTACTAAACGAATCGTACACAGGGCCTAGCACTGCAATCATGATAATACCCAAAATAAGGCCTAATACAACGGTTAGCGCAGGTTCAATCATGGCAAGCATTTTTTCAATGGATTCGTTGACATCACGGTCATAAAAATAGCTGATTTTAAGCAGCGATTTGTCTAAAGCACCAGTGTTTTCACCTACTTTAATCATACGCACCACCAGTGGTGGAAACAAGCCTGCATTGGTGAAGCTGTCACTCATGGTATCACCCGCATTAATTTGATTGTGAGCACGTGCTAGCGCATCTGCCACCACTTGGTTACCCATAATGGATTCACATGTTTTAATTGCATCAAGCACAGGAATCCCCGTTTGATAAAGTAAAGCAAAATAGCGTGCAAAACGTGCGAGTAGAATTTTTTTTAAAATATCGCCTGTCACTGGCATATTAAGCTTGAAATAATCAAATCGGTAGCGCCAATCAGGGTTGCTTTTAACCATAATGGCTACCAATAATACCAATGCAATAGGTAAGCCAATAATGAGCCACCAATAATTTACAAAGGCTTGTGAAATAAACATAATGGCGCGCGTTTCAAACGGTAGCTCAATATTCATATTGATGAGCAGCGTAGAAATTTGTGGCACGAGGTAGGTCATTAAAAAAGTTACCGCGCCAAGTACAACAACTAATACAAAAGACGGGTACATCAGTAAGCGCTTAGTTTGTGATGCAAGTTCATCTTGCCATTTGAGTGAGTCGGCAAGGTTATTAAACACTTCAGGTAAACGCCCAGTTTGCTCGCCTGCTTTCACTAAATTGACAAACACTTGATCAAATATATTGGGATGTTCTGCTAAAGCGGCGGAAAACATTTTACCGCCTTCTACTTCATTAATTAGGCCGCTAATCACGCGTTTTAAATCTGGGTTGCTAGTACCTTCTCGTAAATCGCCAAGCCCATCTAATAAAGGTACCCCTGCGCTGGTGAGTTGCTCTAAATGAAAGCAAAACATCATGAGATCTTTGGTAGTGACTTTGCTATTTAAATTGAGTGATACTGACTTAGCCACCATTTTGTAGGTGAGCATATCTAAACCAATATGCTCCAGCCTGAGCTCTAAATCAGTTTCATTCAATGCATCTAATTGACCTTGCGCAGGTCGGCCTAATTGGTCAACAGCTTTGTATTGGTAGGTTGGCACGGCTTAGAGGCTTTGAAGGTTATTGGTCAGGTCAATAACACGTTGCACTTCTGCTAGGCTGGTATAGCCCTCTAAAACACGTCTTCTGCCATCTTCTGCTAAGGTAACAAAACCTTTTCTAAGCGCGGAGGTACGAATTTCATCGAGCGGTGAACGCCTTGCAATCAATCCATCAATTTCTGCATCAATTCTCAGCAATTCAATAATGGCCATACGACCCTTATAGCCTGCGTAATTACAGCGCTTACAACCCACATTTCGATAAATTTTTATGTCAGCTTTGAGAGGTTTGTTAAGTAATTTAAACTCTTCATCTGACGGTGTATGTGCCTCTTTGCAATGTGGGCAGAGCACACGCACCAAGCGTTGCGCGACCACACCGATAATATTACCTGCCATAATATCTGGTGAAACACCAATATCAGAAAGCCTTGGAATAGCACCCAAAGCAGAATTGGTGTGTAGTGTTGTAAATACTTGGTGACCAGTCATGGCGGCTCTAAAGGCCATGGTAGCAGTATCTGAGTCACGTACCTCACCCACTAGAATAATGTCAGGGTCTTGACGCATAATTGAGCGAATACCGTTAGAGAAATCCACTTTATTCACTTCGGCTACAGAAGTTTGGCGCATTAAATTGACAGGGTATTCAACCGGGTCTTCCAAGGTCATGATGTTGACGCTCTCATCATTTAAATGTGAGAGTAAAGAGTAAAGCGTGGTGGTTTTACCACTACCTGTAGGACCTGTGACAATCACAATACCCTCAGGTCTCGCCATCATCATTTTTAGTTCATCTAGTGCACTTTCTCGTAGCCCCATGCGCTCCATAGGGATAATGGATTTTTCTCTATCAAGTACACGTAAGACGATATTTTCACCGTGAATGGTCGGGTGGCTGGCAACACGAAAGTCAATTGGGCGACCACCTAAATTAATGTTGATACGACCATCTTGCGGTGAACGCGTTTCTGCAATGTCCATACCACTAATTACTTTAAGGCGTACTACAATACCTGCCCAGTAGGATTTATGTAGGCTTCTAATCTGCTGTAAAACACCATCAATTCTGTAGCGAATTCTCAAAAAGGCTTGTTCTGGTTCAAAGTGAATATCAGAAGCGCCACGTTTTACCGCATCAAGTAACAAAGCGCCAACCAAGCGCACCATCGGTTGCGTGTATTCATCCCCAGCGTTTTGCAAGCTTTGGTAATCAATCTCGCCAGTTTCAATTTCTTTTAAAATGCCATCAACGGAGAGTTCATAGCCATAAAAATGGTCAATATATTCTTCAAGTTCTGCTTCTGCTGCCAGTACAGGCTTGATTTGAATTTGCTTATCAATATTGGCGCGTAATTGGTCAAGTGCCACGATATTGAACATATCGGCCATTGCAATCATTAAAGTTTTTGCTAGGTCATCGTAAGCAATAGGTAAAATGTGGTAACGACGTGCAAACTCTTCAGACACCATACCCATGGCTTCTGAATCGGCCACCACAGTTGATAAATCAATACTTTCTTCACCTATGGTGTGGGCAATCAGGTCGCGCACCATGGCCTCAGATACAAAACCTAAGCGAACAAGCTGACGCCCCAGTGGAATGTCGTGGGTATCTTGCTCCATGAGTGCAATACGCAACTGGTCTTGACTAATCAAGCCCTGTTGCACCATGAGTTCACCCAGTCTTAGTTTTCTTCTTTGTTCAGCCATATTATTTTATCGTCAGAAATTACTCTGCCTGAAGAGCTTGAATACGTGATTCTAGCGCGTTACTGTCAATGCTATTAGGCCCTGATTTTGCCAACATCAATGCTTTTTGGTAGTACGGTAGCGCTAATTGACCTTTACCCATTTGATCTAAGCAGATAGCTAAATTATAGGCATAATCTGCTTGATTTGGTGCAAAATGATGTGCTTCAAAAAATGCTTGTTGTGCTGCAGCCCAATTAGATTGGTCTAAGTACAATTGCCCCAAAGCCGCATGCAGATGCGCTGCTTGTGGTTGTTGCGCTAGCATATTTTTAATGCGTGACTCGGCACTTACTGGGTCGGTTTGACTCGCTAAATCTGACACAGCGGCCATCGCATAGCTATTGCGAGGCTCTATCTCAAGCACCTTAGCATACCAGCCATTAGCATCATTGAGCCTACCTTGACGCGACGAAATGGCGGCCATGCCAAGCAATGCATCTATGTTTCTAACGTCGGCCTGCAATACATTTCTATAGAGTTGTTGCGCCGTTGCATCATCGCCTGCATTAAAAGCGTTGTAGGCTGCTAGCAGACTTGGATTTACCCCATTTTCAGCTTGTTTACGGGTAATTTTAAGTGAGTTACTATTAGCTAAAGGTTGAGGTTCGTCGCCAAATGCATATCGATGAGAAGAGGTTTTTTGCGAAACAGATTTAGCTTCTGGTGCTTTTGTCTCAACCACTGGTTCGATAGGGGTTTCTGGTTCGTTAACTGTTTCAGGAGTTACCGGCTCAACTGAGTTTGCTTCTAAAGGCGCGTCTGCTTGCGCAGGTGGGGTTTGAATATTATTGTTGGTCTCGGTGCTTGCAACCACCACTGGAGGTGTTGGTGGGTTGATAGGCGTTGAATTATTAGCAACCGATTGATTGGGATTAAGTGACTCTAAGTAGTAGTAAAAACCACCCACCCCAATCATTAAGAACCCAAGCGCTAAGCCAGCTAATACAACTGGCTTGGAGCCTTTTTTACTGTTGCTATTTTTAGCCTCAAATAAATTGGATGCAGATTGTTGTTGCGAAACCTTGGTTTCTTGCGGCAAGCTTTCTGCAATCACACCGCTATTTTTAGCCTGCTCGGATTTAGGGCTTTCTGTAGTAAATTCTAATGTATTACTTTCAAGCTTTGGGCTTGGTTGCGTGGTGGGTTCAAGCGAAAGGGTGCTCGCTGATGTTTTATTTTTACCATCAGCTTTTTTGTCATCTTCTGCTTTTTGCAGCGCCTTAATTAGCAGACTCATCGAGCGTATCTTGTAGCTGTTGAGATGGCAGATATTCTTTGAATCGACTTAGTTCATCACTTTCTAAGCTAGCATTAGGAACGACGGTTGGACGCAAGAAAATTACGAGTTCGGTTTTCTTTGAGGCATCATTTCTGCTGGTAAATGCCTTGCCAGCCACAGGTACTTTTGATAATCCTGGCACGCTACTTGTATTGTCAGATCTTTCATCTTGCATTAAGCCGCCAAGCACAGCAATGTTTCCGCTATTAATTTGCAACATTGACTCCATTTCACGTACTTGAATTTCTGGAATCAAACTTTGTACAGTTAAGTTAGGATTAGGGTCAGCTTTAAAACCAAGCACTCTTGAGACAGTAGGCCGAACGTTAATGTTCACGTTACTTAAATCATTTATTTGAGGTGTAACACTCATTACCACCCCTACAGGAACAGTGTTAGGTGTGGTGGTCACTGTAGATAATACCCCGCCTCCAACTGCACCTTGTGATTGCTGCGCTTGTACCGTAAAGTAAACCAAATTGTCGACTACTTTAAGTACGGCAGTTTGATTGTTAAGTACCATCAGTTTGGGGCTAGACAGTACTTTAGTATTACCAAATTGTTCAAGCAAATTAATAGAGGCGGCAATACTGCCAATACGGCTTAATGGATTGACATAGCCAGCAATAAATCCTCCAGCTGTTGTGCCAGAGCCCAAGGCTGTAGCCGATGTCGATAATACACCATTAGTTACGCTCACTTGTGGCCCCAATTGTTGTCTTACAATAAATCCACTATTTGATGCTGTATTGTTTAAACGACTCCAATCAATCCCTGCTTGATAGCTATCATTTAGCCTCACTTCTACAATGGTTGCTTCAATGAGTACTTGGCGTTTGGCGCTGGTGAGTACTTTGTCTAAAAACTCTTGAACACGCTCATGTTGCTTGCTGGTGCCGCGCACACTAATAATGCCTGCCTCACGGTTTGAAATGACATTAGCCGCAAACAAGGTTTTGTATTCATTGCGGTCTTCTTCGCGTTCTTGTAAGGCTGTTCT
>CAYXGE010000059.1:0-4081 GCA_964464435.1 uncultured Methylophilaceae bacterium | reverse complement strand
TTGTGCTTTGGTTATTGGTGGTGTTGGTTTGTTGAGAGGTTGAGCCTGTGCGTGAAATAATCACTTCTTTATCCGTCTCTGCCAATAGTTCTTTGATGTTTTTTTCTAGGTTTTCCCAAAAATGATTTTGTGACTCACTTTTAACAGCGGTGCGTGAACTGTTGTTTGCCCCATTTCCAGCTGAACTAGTGGTTGCACCTCCTGCACCTGAACTTTGCCCAGAACTGGAAATTTGTCCATCTACGCCCATAAAGCTAGAGGTGTCACGTGACATATTCACATAATCCACTTTGTAAGTTTTGAGCACAGGCGCATCTGGCGCAATGGTTAGTACATTACCTTCCATTTTATAAGTTAAATCTACTTGTTTAGCTAAGCGCTCTAAAATGGCAGGTAAGGTTTGGTCTACCGCATTGAGCGTTACTTTTCCTTGAATGGACGGGTGAATATCAATATTGAGTTTGCTCTCACGGGCGAGTGCAAATAAAATTTCTTTCACAGGCACTTCATTGACTACAACGCTATAGGTTTGCGCTTTGGGTTTGGCTTTTGGTGGTGGCAAGTAAGTGGTGTTTTTTACTGGCTTTGGAATAGTTGTATTGCTGGCGTTATTCACTGTGCTAGGCTTAACTTCAGATGAAGTCGGCACGCTATTTTGTGCATCAATATGGCCTGTTGATGGCTTAATTTTTGATTTATGTGCACAAGCGTTTAACAGACTCAGCACACATAGACTTAATATTAAAATTCTAAAAATGTTCATTTTACAGACAACATCCCCATTAGATATGGTAGTTATCTCATAAAATGCTTTAGATTGCAACACTAACTTATTGTAAATGCTTTGTTTCTTTTAAAATGCCGCCAATGGTTCGTATATAAGGTGCGTTTGATTTAATAAAATCTGGTAGCGATTCAATGGCAGAGGCGGCTTCATTTTTGTCTGTGTAGGTGCCATATACCATAGTGATGTATGGCTGGCCTTTGACTGCTTTTTGATACAGATGCACTTGTTCAATGTCCAAGTTTTTAGCCACTACACTTAATTGTGCTTCCACTTGGCTAACGGGTAAACCAAGTAATTGAATCGTAAATGTGCCAGCATTTTGTGCTAAAAACCAAGCCTTAGATTCTTCTAATTTTGCCTTTAAGCTCTCGCTCAGAACAGGTTGCGGGGGTTGTTCGGTTTGTTTTGTCTCATTTGCAGTTTCAGAAGTCGTAGTTGCGTTTGTTGAATCTGGAGACAGAGGTTTGCTTGGTGTGGCTATTGTATCAGGGCTAGTGGTCGGTAAAGCTGTTGTGCTGGGCGGCACTGCTTGCGCTGGAGGTGTTGTTGCAGCTTGAGCAGCAGGATTAGTATTGGGCTTGGAATTTGCATCTATTGTAGGGTCATAACCCCCGGCGGATAGATGATCTGTTTGTTGCGTTTTTACAACATCTCGAGGTAAAGCCTCTACTTTTGCTGGCGTAGTAGCCTTGTTGTCTTTTTTATCATTTGCGATTTGCGCATGACTTAACAATTGCCCAATGTTAGGTAAGTTAAAATTGAGCTGTTTGTTTTGCCATGCATGATAAAGACTGCCAGCGAGGCCTACCAAAATAAGTAAAACAGCTAAACGTAACAACCAGCGTCTAAATAGATGACCTTTGCCCATCTCGCGGCTAAATTCACTGTCTTTAATTGCGGCTAACACATTTTTACGCGTGACTTGGTAGCTGTTTTCAGAAAACGTTGAAAGTAACGCTTTGTCCGCCAAAATATTGGCGCGACGCACGAGTCCTTCTGAGGCGCGAGATAACAATTTTAACGCATCGGGGGTAAATAGGGGCGGCCCTGTATATCCAGCTTTGCGTAATCTAGACTCAATATAAGGGCCAATATCACTTTTATCAAAAGGCGATAAATAAAAGCTGTGCGTAATACGCTCGCGTAGCTGACGAATCTTATTTTCATTTAAGTTAACATCAAGCTCAGGCTGACCAAACAATACAATTTGCAATAGTTTATCTTGCTTGGTTTCTAGGTTGGTGAGTAGCCTAATTTCTTCAAGCGTTTCAATCGGCATGCCTTGCGCTTCTTCTACAAAGATTACAACCTTTTTGCCTTCAGTATGGCGCTTAATTAAATGGTCTTGCAGTAGTTGCATGACTTTAATGCGGTCTGCATTTTTAGGCAGTTTAAGCTGAAGTTCAAACGCTAATACATGCAAAATGTCTTCGGGAGCGACGCTAGGGTTTGCGAGATAAATATTTTCTACTGTTTCGGGTAGCTTGTCTTGCAACATGCGGCACAGCATGGTTTTGCCACTGCCCACTTCACCCACCACTTTAATAATGCCTTCGCCCGTTAAAATGGCATACATCAGGGCTTCTAACACCGCGCCACGGTTTGCGCCAGAATAGAAGAAATCTGTATTAGGCGTGATTTTAAATGGCGCTTCTTTCAGGCCAAAGTGGTCGTAATACATGTGGCGTTAGTCTTTAAACTCTTCGTGCATTTGCATGCGGCTATATAAGGTGGTGCGGTTTACCCCAAGTAATTTTGACGCTTGGCTTAAGTTGCCATGGGTAATTTTAAGCGCGGCATCCACATAGGCTTTTTCCCAAGATTTAAGCACTTGGTCTAGACTTAAGTTAGCTTGTGATTGCAAATGTTTATGTGCATAGCTAGATAAGCTGGCCTCATCACTCATCACAGGGCCACTATCTGAGCCTACGTCCATACGCATCAAATCTAATTCTTCTGTCAGCTGTAACTCAGACACTGACTTACCAGCGTATTTTGCAATTAAGCGAATGATAATGTTGCGTAGCTCACGCACGTTGCCAGGAAAATGATAATCCATCCATTTTTGTTTAGATTTGGCATCTAGACTAAAAGGTTGCTGACCTGTTTCACGAGAGTAAAACGCATTAAAGTGCTCTAGCAATGCGTAGCGGTCATCACCTAGCTCCCTAAGTGGTGGCACTTTAACCGTAAACACACTCAAACGATGATATAAGTCAATTCTGAAATGAGAGGTTCGCACTTCTTCACGTAAATCCCGGTTGGTTGCCGCAACAATACGTGCTTTACTCTTACGTGTTTGCGTTTCACCAATACGCTGGTATTCACCATTTTCAAGCACGCGCAGCAATTTAGATTGCATTTCTAACGGCAACTCGCCAATTTCATCTAAAAATAAAGTACCCTCACCTGCATCCTCAAAATAGCCTGCATGGGCATTATTGGCACCCGTAAATGCGCCTTTTGCATGCCCAAACAAAATCGACTCAGCCAAGGTAGGAGAAATAGCGGCACAGTTGACTGACATATAAGGTAGTTTTGAACGCTTACTTAAACGATGTAAGCAATTAGCAACCAGCTCTTTACCGCTGCCTGACTCACCTTCTATTAATACAGGAAAAGGGGCATCAGCAAACTGCGTGATTTGTGTACGCAAGGTTTGCATGGGTAAACTGCTACCCATTAAACCGCAACTCTCGTCTTCTTTAACACTTTCAACTTGTTCAGCAGTTTGAACTTTTAAAGCATTTTCAAGTAAAACCTTGAGTTTATTCACGTCACATGGCTTAGGAATAAAATCAACAGCTCCCAACGCCAGCGCGTGTTTCACATTAACTTCTTCATTTTGCCCAGACAGCACCATGATTTTCATAGTGGGTGAGTGCGCTAATAACTCACCAATCATTTTAAAACCTTCATCAGGTTTATGTGGCACAGGCGGTAAGCCAAGGTCAACTAAGGCCAAGGCAGGGGGAATTTCTAATTGACGAAGCAAACTTTTAGCTTGCGTTCTAGAGTCTGCGACAAACACTTCAAAATAGTTGCTTAAAACATAATGCAAGCTGTCTGAGATGAGCGGGTCATCATCAATAATCATGAGTGTAGGTTTTTCTGCGGCCATTCTATTACCCCTTTTAAACACATGCAATCAAGGTCAATCTGAGCAAGTGTCGAAACTTAGACACTACTATAACCTTAATACAATCATTTATGCAATGGAATGACAAGATACTTACGAAAGATGGGGTGGCTGATGGGGCTCGAACCCACGACAACTGGAATCACAATCCAGGG